>JAQXNQ010000425.1 GCA_029098085.1 Oscillospiraceae bacterium | reverse complement strand
TTGGCGCACATGTAGTCCCGCAGCAGATACCGTCCGGACAGGATGTGCAGAAAGACCTGCTCCTCGCCCCGGGTGGCGAACTGCCGGGACATCTCAAACAGATTGTCAAACTCATCCTCCACCACGGCGAAGAGCCGCTTCTCCCTCTTCTGACCCCAGAGGTCAGGGCAGAAACGGATGGCCTCCTCCAGCCAGTGCTGAGAGGGATAGACGCCGGTGTAGTCGCAAATGGGACGGGCGTACTGCCCTGCCAGCCACCGCAGATCCAAAAGCGGTGCCCGGCTGCTGCCGAACCAGCTGACCTGCTCCACCTGATTCTTCAGAGCCACCGCCGCCAGCTCGGTGCCGGTGCCCAGACAGCGGGCCACGCCCTCCAGAATCCGGTGGTGCAGCTGCTCGCCGTCGGCCTGCCAGAACATGGAGGTGACGCTGCAGGCGGGCATGTCGGTGGAGACCACCTCGGTCAGGCTCACCTCCAGCAGATGGGACAGGGCGTCCACCAGGCCGTCCTGGTTGCGGTCGCAGGCGGCGTAGACCGGCTTTTCCTCCCCGCCGCAGCGGGAGAGCAGGAGCTTCAGGCCGATCTGTCCCGCCGCCGTCAGCCGGGAAGGCTCCACCAGCAGCACAAACCGCACTTGCTGCAGAAATTCCTCGCAGCGGCTCTGCAGCTCCCGGTCGTAGAGCTGGGCGGCGGACAGCACGCCCACGTCCAGCTCCGGGTCGGGCGACAGGGGGCCCACCTGCCAGAGGGTGGGGGCTCCGCTGGCCTCTCCCAGGGCCTCGGTCAGCCAGCGAGCGGTTTCAGGGGCGCTCTCCGGCCGTCCGGTGACCACCAGCAGCTTGCCGCCCCGGACCAGCGTCCGGCAGAAGACAAAGACCAGATACGGGGTCAGATCCCGGTAGAAGGGATCGGCGTAGAGGACGCTCCTGCCCTGCAGCAGATCCCGCGAAGAGAGCATCCGGGTTTCGTCCAACCGGACGCCGGAGGAAAGCAGCCGGTCGAAGTAGCCGCCCAGGGCCTGCTCCTCCGGCTCCCCGCTCTGCTGCAGCTGCCGCACCAGCGACGAGCCGCTCTCCATATCCGGCTGCCGCTCGCTGCTCTCGTCGCAGAGCAGACGGTCGGCAAACAGCTCCCGGTATATCTTGCGGAGCCGGGCGAAGGAGCCGGTGCGCCGGGCGCTTTCGCCCATGCCCAGCACCTGCTCCTCATATTCGGACAGCATCAGCCCCGACAGGAAGCTGACGATCTCCCCCAGCATCAGGGTGGCCAGAACCGGGTACAGCGGGTACCGGTAGGCCGAGAACAGCTGCCGCTTCACCGAGAGGCCCAGAATGGCAGTGGTCATCAGGACCAGCGCCAGCTGCAGTCCCCGGAGCAGGCTCCGGAGCTGTCCCCAGCGGTCTTTGAGGAATTCCCCCTCGTAGTCCTCGCTCTTTTCGTAAAACCGCCCGGCCACCGCCTCGTACAGGGGGCGGCAGCGACAAAACAGGCCGGACAGGATGCGGGTCAGGATCAGCTTGACCGGCAGGTAAAGGATCAGCAGCACCATGCCGCTGAGCACCGGCAGCAGCATGGTCAGCGGAAAGCCGGCCAGGGACGGAAAGCGGCCAAACAGGCTGACGATCAGGCTGGCAGCCGGATCCAGAAAGCGCAGGGCCAGCACGCTGTACAGCAGGGCGGCCGCCGGCATCCAGAACTGTCTCGCCCGTCTGGTGCGGGGCAGATCTCCCAGCCGGGGCAGCAGACAGCACCCGGCAAGCAGCAGCAGAGCTGCCAGCAGAATCAGATCATTCAGCGTCATGGTCGCTGACCTCCTCACGACAGAACTTGAACCCCCGGACAAAGCCGTAGGGCGCGAACAGGGGCTCCCCCTCCCAGCCGGTGCGGATGCCGCCGTCGGGCCTGAGCCGGTAGGCGGGATTCTCGGCGGGCAGCAGGTCGGGGCTGAAGGGAATGAAGCCCGTGGGCTCCAGATAGTCCCGCACCCGGTAGCCGAAATAGCCGGCCCAGGCCGAATACTGGCCGTAGCAGCGCTCCAGCGCCTGCAGGTGCCGCTCGCAGCGGCGGGCCCGCTCCTCCTCCTCCCGCCGCTGGGCGGTCAGGCGGTTGAGAACGCTCCAGCCCCGCATGGCCGAGCAGGTATCGGTGAGCACGGCGGACATCCGTCCCCGGCGCTGATCCAGCTCCTCCACCAGCGCGGCGGCGTCCCGGTTGTAGGCGTCCAGCTTTTCCCGGAGCGGGCGCTTCAGCTGCCGCAGCAGCAGCAGCCAGATCAGCAGCAGCACCAGTCCGCTTCCGGCCATCCAGAGCAGGGACTGAAGCAGTCCCGCCGGATTGGACAGCTCGCTGACCGCCCAGGGCAGCAGCGACAGAACCAGCAGCCCGGCGGCCAGCCCAAAGGCGATCAGGGCGTCCTTTCTGCAGATGCGGGTGCGCAGCACTTTGCGGACCCGCTTATCGTCCTCCTCCAGGGCTTTGCGGCACTTCTCCACCGCCCCGTCGGGAGCGCAGCGGCGGATCATCTCGGACTCGTAGCCGAGGGTTTCCTCCAGCAGATCCTCCTGCTGACGGTCGCTGAGGCTGGAGACGGTCAGATCCTCCCCGGCCCCCTGCCTGCGCACCTGGCGGGCGGCGTCCTCGATCTGGCGGCGGGGAGCCCGGATCACCCGGTCGGCCGCCTCCCGGGAGGCCTTGGAGAGCACGCCCCAGCGCCCCGATTCGCTGTCGGGGCGGTCGGTGAAGAGCCGGGGCTTCAGCTCCACCGGCAGCCTGCCGGTCTCGGCGGGATCCATCTGCACCGGGATGTGCTGCATCAGCTTGGGCAGCTCCTTGGGGTACAGCTCCCGGCGCTTCTGCCCGGCCACCAGCAGCTCGTTCTTGATCGAAACAAACTCGGCGCATTTGACCGCCATGGTCCTTGCGACCCCCTCCTCGTCCAGCTGCAGCTCCAGCCGGTGGAGGCGGAAGGCCTGCAGGGCGCTGAAGCTGACCTCGTTGAGGGAAAGGGTCAGCACCGCCGTCCAGAAGAGGAACAGATCCCGATCGGGGATCCGCTCCCGGTCCAGATGGACGTCAAAGACCAGAAAGCGGCTCTGCCAGGCGTAGCCGCCCCGCTGCCAGAACTCCTCCCAGGGGTTCTCCTGCGCCGTTTCCGCGTCCGGCTGGTAGGCCCGCCGTCTGGCGGCCACCTCTCCGGCGTGATCCCGCAGGTAGGCCTTCCGCTGAAGGGACGCCTCGGCGGCGTACTCCCGCAGATAGCGGGTGGACAGCAGAAACAGCTCCGCCGGGCGGTTCTCACCGGTGTCGAACTGCTCCCGGGAGAGGTCGCCCTCCTGCCGGGGACGGCCCCCCAGCATCCGGGACAGCGCCGGCAGCGGATCGTCCCGGCCGCAGTCGAAGGGATTGTCCAGCGCAGCCTCCGGCAGATCGCTCAGCACCAGCGCCCGCCAGCGCCGCCGCCCGGCAGCCAGCTCCCGCAGGCCGTCCAGACGGGGCCGGCCGCTGCCGTCCAGACGCCAGGGGCAGAGGGCCAGCTCCCCCCGGCGGATAAAGGGCTCAAACAGGGGCCGGAAGTCGGCAAACCGCTCCATCAGCCTGCTGTCGGGCATGAGTATGGTAAACATCAGCTTCCTGCCTTTCTCTGAGCATTACTGCCGTTCCCGGCGGAAACGGGCTTCCATCCGCTGGGCGTCGCCGTAGCGGCCCTGCGCTTCCAGCATCTCCACCAGCGTCTGCCGGTAGAACCGCAGCAGCGAGTCGTCCCGCAGGCCGTTCTGGCGGGCGGACAGGGTATTCAGGTTGCGGAAGAACAGATCGGTCTGCCGCTGCAGCTCCTCGGCGAAGATCTGCGGCACGTCGGCCTGCTCCAGATGGTCGGTCAGGCACTGGAGCATCTCCTCCAGGAAGGTCTCCAGCATCAGCACCGCGCACTCCTCCTGATAGACCGGACGGGGGGCGTTCAGCTTATACAGCAGCGGCAGGTCCAGCAGACCCACGTTTTCCAGGCCGTAGCGGCTCCGGATCTCGGGGAGGGTGAAGTCGCCGAGGGCGATCATGAACCGGCTGTCCTGCAGGGAGACATTCTCCTGGCGCTCCCGCACCCGGCTCTGCTCGTAGTCCTCGTTGAGGGCGTCCACGATGGGCGGATTGAAAACCAGCGCATCGTAGACCTCGTACAGCTGGTCGCAGAGGCTGCCGCTGGGAACGGGCAGCTCCTCGGGCCAGTACTCGCCGCCCGGCAGCTTCAGCTGGAGAATGTAGCGGCGCTCCTCGTTGAGGCGGCTCTTCTTCTCGTAGCAGAGCCGTCCCAGCATCAGGCCCCGGAGGAAGGCCTTCATGATGCCCTTCTCCTGCCGCTTCATGTTCTCCTCATCCAGATCGGGCAGCTCGCTGACCAGATGCCAGCGGCGGTTCAGATGGGGCGAGACCACCAGCGTCTCCTGCGGGTTGCAGCTGATCTGCCGGATGACCTCGAAATAGGATTTGTAGTAGGTGCCGCCGGTCTCGTTGTTCAGAGCGGGCACCGGCGCCGAGAACTTGGGCAGCTCCATGGCCCGGATGCAGTAGACCGACTGGTAGAAGACGATCTGGTACTTATCCACCTGATTGCCGGCCCCGTCTCCAGGGACTGCGCCCTTCAGGTAGCCGTCCAGGATCAGGCGGCGATGCTCGTAGTCCTTTTCCGCCAGCTTGGTGCTGTAGGTGCAGCCGTTGATCATCCGGCAGGTGGTGCTGTAGGACTTTTCAATGAAGGGGGTGGCCAGCCGCTGGGTCTCCTGAATGACCCGGATGGCGTAGTCCCGCTTGTCGGACAGATCCACGCAGCCGTGCTCGATTTCGGCTTCCTTCTCCAGGGCGTCGATGATGTCCATGTTGATGAGGCTGTCGGCCTTGTGGCGGACCATCTGCTTCCAGTAGCCCAGGACGACCTCGTCGAAAATGCGGGTGAAGTAGGCGCTGCCGGCGCCGTTTTCCTCCTGGAAGAAGTCCTCGAAGTGGATCCGGCCGTCGGAGCGGCGGCGGGGAACCTGCGCGGTGCGGCGCTGCTGGGCGGTCTGCAGCGAGAATTCCCGCACCCGGCTGTAGATCAGGGCGGACAGCTCGCCGGGCAGGGCGGTCAGGCTGCCGGTGACCGGCGCCTCGTTGTAGAGGGCTTCCATGCAGCGGGGGCTGCAGCAGCAGAGGCGGCGGGCGTAGCCGATGTCGTTCTCATGGCTGGAGAGCAGGATGTCCTGCCGCTCCTCCAGGTCGGCAATCTGATTCTGCAGGGTGCCGTAGAAGACGGTGAAGGCCTCGATCAGGTCCCGCACGTAGCTGCCCACCTGGGCGGCGACGACCTCGATAGTGCGGTACTTGCGGTAGTTGGTGGTGGCAGCGGCGTATCGGGTGAACTCGGTCTTGAGCTTCTCCTGGGCGTCCTCGTTGACGCTCCAGCCGCTCCGCATGCCCTTCTTTTTGGTGTAGACGCTGTTGACCAGGTCCTGCACGCTGTTGATCTTTTCATCGCTGGGGTCGTTGAAGACGGTCTCGAACCGCTTCCAGACGCCGGAGGCCTCCTGCACCTTGCTGTGGGCGTGCTCGATGTATTCGTCCAGCGCCTTGCTGGTCTTGCAGAGCATGTAGCGGATGGCGTTGGGATGGATGACCCCGCTCTGGCGGCGGAGGAAGGACTCCAGCAGGAAGCTCCGCTCCGGCTCGCGGATGGGATCCTTGACCGAATGGAGAATGCCGTAGGCCATGTCCTCGGCCATGGAGTCGGTGGTGCGCAGGGATTCATCGTAGTAGTTTTCCAGCTGCTGGTAGAGGGCCAGCACCTTGCTGGGGTAGGTGCTGGGCTCCGCCTGATTCTCCAGCGGCATGACCGAGCGCTGGATCATGGCGTCGGACAGGATGGTGGAGCGGCTTTCCTCCAGGTCGGGCTGGCGCTCCTCCACCTGCCGCTCGATGTAGCCGACCAGACTGTCCAGATAGTTGCTCCAGAGATCGGACTGCACCTCGGAGGGGTGGTCTGGATCCATGAACTGGCACTGGGCCCGGATCATCTTCTGGAAGCCGTTCTCGCTGTTCTCCACGGCGGCGATGTACTCGCCGATGTCGTCGAAGTCCGAATCGGTGAAGCCCTCGTCCAGCTTGCGCTGGTGGGCGCGCTTCTTGTCGTCGACGATCTGGTCGGCCAGCAGCCAGTGGTTGGACATGCTGTTCTGGGCCCATTTCAGGGCGATGTATTCCCGGACATCCTCATAGGGGTACTCCAGAATGGCGGAGCCTGCGCCGCAATAGCGGTTGCGGCCCCGGGCGGCGATCAGGGGACGGATGACATTGTCCTCGGAGGAGTTGCTCCGCTCCGAGATGCTGCTGATGGACTGGGCGTAGATGCAGTTGGCGGCGTGCTCCAGATAGCTCTTGAAGGTGGGCAGCCGGGCGCCGTTCATGTTCTGGCCGTCGAAGAGGAAGCAGAAATCGTAGGGGGAAACGTTGTAGTCCTCCCACTCAAAGCTGCCGGGCTTGGGGAACTCCAGCCGGAGGCTGCTGTACCGGGCGGGCAGCACGCCGTCGGCCCGCATCAGAAAGGCGTCCAGCTCCCGCAGGGTGGCGTAGGCGTTGCAGCGGAGGCTGTTGCGCTCGTTCTCGTCCTCGGTGACCGAATAGAAGACCTCAGGCAGCAGGAAGAAGCCGCGGATGATGGCAGAGCTCTGGTGGCAGTGCTGCAGCAGATAATGGCGGATGTACATGCCCAGCTCCAGCAGGATGCCCGAGCCGGTGCCGCCGGCCAGAGAGCTGACCACGATGACCCGCATGGCCTGACTCAGATCCCGGCCGGTCAGGCGGTACAGCTCGTCGATGGCGTCGTGGAGGGGCTGCATCCGGCCGGAGCGGATGGTGGTATTCAGGGCCAGACGGGAGATGGAGCGAACCTGGGCGGCGCCCTCGGTCAGGGCCTTGGGCCCCAGCAGCGGATGCACCGGGAACCAGGTTTCGGCGGCGTGCTTATCGATGTGGAGATATTCCTTTACCGTCATGTTGGCAGAGGTCTGGATCACCTTGCCGGGGTAACCGCCCGCCCGCAGGGCGCGAAGGTCGTTGGCATCGGTGTCCAGCGCCACGAAACGGAGGTTTTCCCGCTGAGCGGGACTGGTGTGAGCGGCGACCATGGCGGCCACCCGGCAGCCCACACCGCCGGCGCTGACAATCAAAGTGGGTGCTGACATGATGGATTCCTCCTCTTGAGAGATGAGAGTTGAAACGGGAGCGCGGAGAGATGAAACCGAAGCCGAAGGAGCTCCGCTGCTCTATGGGTAGACAGAATGGGACAGGATTTTTCGCAGAGGGAAAAGGAAATCTGTAAGCGGGTCTGAAGCTGCCGGGGAAGGCGGAAACCGAAGAAGCAGCTTCCTCACGCCTCTTCCCCATCCGGCTCCGTATCCGGCTCCGCACCGGTTTCCCCGTCCGTGTCGATCATCAGAAACTGAAACCGATTCTTCGCGTTTTCCGCATCCTCCCGAATCCGCCAGATGATCTCCTCCACGGGCACACGGGAGCCGATGCCGCCCACGGGAATCCAAAGCAGGGGGCTTCCGCTCTCCCGCTCGGTCTGGACGGGATTCTCCTCCTGACCGGTCACTCCGGAGTCCTCCTCCGGGACTGGAAACAAGCTGGACTTATCAAAGCTGGACATCGTATTCCTCCGTTCTGCGTCCGACGGTGCGCCGGTAGTGAATCTGCATATGATAGCCGACAATCCTGTCGGGCCGCACCTGATCCAGCTCGATCCCGTCGATGGTCACATGGGAGTACATGGGCTGGTTCAGCGCCTCGATCAGGCCGGACAGCCGCATCCGGTTGTTGCCGCCTCGCTTCACCGCCTCAATGGTGAACCGGAAATGCTCCATGCCGTGGCAGCCGATGATGACGGTGGCCTGCTGGGGCTTGAAGGGTTTGTAGCGGGGCCCGAACAGAATGCCGCAGGTCTGGATGGGATCGTGTCTGATCTCGGCCCGGATGGTGCCGGGATTTCTGGTGACCGTCATGGACGGCTCGGCGGAGATGCCGTGCGGCCCCAGCAGGAATTTGGCCGGACGGATGAAGGCGGCGTAGATCAGGATGGCCGCGCAGATCAGGATCAGGAGCAGCATGATCAGCCACCAGAACTCCTCCCAGATCCACTTCAGGGTCTGCAGCCAGCCGGCGGGCAGGATCCGGATCTCGGTGACCAGCTCGCCCCGCAGCCGTTCGCCGCCGGTCACAAAGCTGCCGGAGGCCTTCAGCACCAGCGTGCCGGTGAAGGTGGACAGGGGCTTTTCTTTTCCGCTTTTGTTCACGGCGTAATCCAGCGTCACCTTGCGGCCGCTGCCGCCGTCCGTGGCGGAAGTCAGAAGCTGCAGTCCGCCGCCCTCCTGATTGACCCGCTCCACCTGGAACTCCAGGGTGGCCAGCTGCTCATCGGTCAGCGGAATCTCGTCTCCGGTTTGGGGGTTCTTATAATAGAAGCTGTAGGTCACCGCCGGTTCATCGGACAGGCTTTCCAGCGGAATGCCGTCCCGGACATCGGCCCGGATCACCAGCCCGCCCAGCAGGGACTTGGGTTCAAAGGACAGGGTGCTCTCCACATAATTGTAGCCGGACAGCTCCGCCCGGGCGTGCAGCTCGGCAGAGCCGTCGGTCAGCTCCAGGGTGAAGCTGTCGCCCTCCCAGGTGACCTCCTCCCCGTCCTGAATCAGGGTGCCGCTGAACACCGCGCCGGACAGGATCTTGGAATGGATCTCCTCGCCGGTCACCGGATCCTTCAGGGTCAGCTTGCCGGTGACGGTGCCCTCGGTGGGCATTTTCCCGTTCAGGGGCTCGCCGTTCTGGGTCAGGGAGATGGACAGCACCACCGACGGCTTGTAGTAGACCTGCACCGACTTGAGCCCCGACACCGAGAAGCTGTAGCTTCCCGCCGGAATGGGCGTCTCATCGCTGGACGAGGAGAAGGAGGCCAGAATACCGGACAGATCCCGGGCAAAGGGAATATCGTCCCGGTCCCCTGCCAGCGGGCCGGGAATCCGGTCCAGCCAGGTCACCGAGGCGGTCTCGCCCCGGTAAAAGGTCTTCTCATCCCAGCCGGTCAGCTGGGCTTCGTCGCCCTGGGCGAAGATAACCAGATTCTCCATGGGCACGTCGAAGTCCAGGGTCAGGGTATTGCCGCTGAGTTTGACGCAGGAGTCGGGCAGCTGCTGCCGCTGGAAGATGGTGTTGGAAATGGAGGTCACCGACTGCAGAATCTCGCTGCTGGTGGCGGCCTTCCAGACATAGATGCCGTCGCCGGTCTTCTGCTTCGGCAGATTGGTGGCGTCCTTGCCGATGCCCAGGAAGGCGATTTTGATGCCCTCCTTCACATACTTCTCGAACTCCTTGTCGATCTCGGAGGCGGGCTTCAGGGTGTTGGAGGAGTTGGCGAAGTCACCGTCGGTGAGGATCACCAGCCACCGCTCCGCCTCGCTGCTCTCGTCCTTCAGGGCCTCATAGGCCTTGGTTACCGTGCTGTAGGGGGTGCCGCCCAGATTGTCCTCCATCTGATGGATCAGATCCACCCGCTCCTGGGGGGACTGGCTGCCGGAAAGGGAGAGAGCCGCCTGCCCCTGCAGGTTCAAAGGGTAGATGCGCATGGTGTCCTGCTCCCCCATGAGGGCGGAGAAGACCTCCAGCGAGTAGCGGGCCCGGCACCACTTGTCAAAGTATTCGTAGGCCAGGCCGCCGTAGTACTGGTACCGGTACATGCTGGTGGAATCGTCGTAGACCACATGAATGATCCGAGGCGTTTCGGTCTCCTGTTCGGCGGCGGAAGCCGCGGAGGGGAACCAGACCATCGTCAGGACCATCAGAGCGGTCAATAGCAGAGTCAGTCCTTTTTTCATCACACTGTCGACCTCTTTTCTGTCCTCCGGCGGGGCCGGAAGGGCTGCATTCGCTTGACAGGAAAACCGGAGCGCACCCGCTTTTTCGCAGCGGAAACCGGACAATCGGCGGATTTTTTTGAAAAATACCGCACCTGTTGGCGAAAAAGGAGATATTTGCAATTATTATACCACATATGAGTGAAAATGACAGTATGATGACCGGTTTATGAGTAAAAATCCGCATGGAGTGAATCGTTATGGTAAATTGGGGCTTGCCTCTTAAAAATTGACAGGACCAGCAGATTTTGCGCTTGTCTTGACGCTTTTCATATTGACATGGCCAATTTTTGAGCGACCGAAGGGAGCGGTTTTCCAAAACTCTTCACTTTTCACTCTTCACTATTCACTGCGTGTCATGCGCTGCCCCTTTCAGCACACGTTATCGACACGCAAAAAAATTTTTCTTTCCCCTGCGAAAAAGAGAAATTTCCCGGTTATCTTTCTGACAGCCTTCCGGCAGGACTTGCGCTCACAGGGCCTGCCGTGGTACAATATAGGAAACGACCCTGTACAGGAAAATGCTCCGCCGGGAGCCTGGAGGGCTGTACATTTTGTCCGTCTGGCGGATGGACAGCGAAAGGAAGAAGCATATGGCCAGCAACTGTATCTCCCAGCAGGATTTTCTTGCCATCCGGGAAGAAACCCTCGAGCTGATTCCGGCACGGTTTGACCGTCTGTGCCGGACGGCGGACGCCCTGCTGCGGCCCTACGTCATGTCCCGCACCTCCCATGTGCGCAGCGATCCCAATTTTGCTCAGGATGTGCTCCAGGACATTCAGATGAAGCTCATCCAAAGCATTGTCACCCGGTTTTTCCTGCGGGAAGACCGGCCCGACGAGGACAAAACCGCTCTGGGCCTCACCCGGTGGATGTTCGCCATCGCCCGCAACACCACCCTCACCCATCTGACCGCCTCCAGTCAGCGGATCCCCGTCTCGCTGCTGCAGGACAGCGACGACGAAGAGTACGAGCTGCCCTTGCCGGATGACCATCCCGAGCGGCAGCCCGGCGAAATGCTGGAGCAGCGGGAAGCGGTGTCCGAGGTCTTCCGGTTCATCATCGACTCCGGCTCGGCCGGGCACATCGTTCTGGCGGTGCTGATGGTCTCGCTGATCGCGCTGGAAAGCGGCGGCAGCCGGATCGAGGCCGAGCGGCTCTTTGTGCAGAACTTTGCCGACAAGCCTCTGGACGACATTCTCGGCAGCTTCCGCCGGGGCGTACAGAAAAAGCCCTGGCTGAACATCAGCGACAACCAGCTCAGCCGGTTCCGGCAGAAGCTGGACGCGCCCCTGCCCGACGGCGGACGGCGCAGCGGCGACTGCCCGCTGAAGGACTTCTCGATGAAAAAGGGTCTGGAGCCCTCCCTGTCGGATTGGCTCAACCGCATGGACAGCCGCCTGAAAAAGGCCTTCCCCAACTATGCTGACTCCGCTTCCGCCAACGCCACAATCCACACGAGGTGAAAAGAATGAACGAGCATTTGACCGATCAGGAAATCATTGCCTTTGTCGAGGCCGATACCCCCGATCCTCAAACGCTGGAGCTGCTGGGCCGGGTCACGGCGCACATCGTGCGCTGCGACCCCTGCCGCCAGCGGGTTTCAGCCTACCAGAAGCTGTATGGACAGCAGCCCATGACCGAAAAAAACAAGCAGAAGAACCGAGAAAAAGAAAAGCTTAAGGATTTTTGATGCCTGTCTTCAGACATAAACGCGAAAAGGCCCGCCCCTGTTTGTGAAAGCAAGGGCGGGCTTTTGCGAACTGTAGTGAATAGTGAATGGTGAATAGTGAATAGTTAAGGTGAATCGGGCGTACCGCCCTTGAAAATTGACAAAGCCGGTAGATTCTGCGCTTGTTCTGACGCTTTTTGTATCGATACTGCCAATTTTTGAGCGACCAAAGGGAGCGGTTTTCCTTCACTCTTCACTTTTCACTCTTCACTCTTCACTATTTACTTCCTTCTCCGCCAACGTCACCCAGTACGCCGGCAGGTTATACTTCTGCGACCAGCCGAAGGGGTCGATGTCGCTGTACAGATCCAGAAGCCGGAATCCCGCCTTCAGCTGTCCGCCGATCTGCTCCTCGATGCCGTGGGAGAACTGGACGCCCTCCCCCTTCTTCAGCGATTCCTCCAGCAGCGCCGGATCTTTCAGCGGATTATAGGGCAGCCGGTGCCGCAAAACACCTTCTTCATCAAAGACAAAGTTCATCCCGTTATCCAGTCCCGCCAGCAGCCGTCCGCCGGGCCTGAGCACCCGGAAGCACTCGTTCCAGACATGCTGCACGTCCTCAATGTAGCAGTTGGATACCGGGTGGAAGATGATGTCGAAGGAGGCGTCCTCAAAGGGCAGCCGTCTGGTCATGTCCCCCCGGACGATGTTCAGGGTCAGCCCTTCCCGCTCCGCCACCATCTGGTCGCTCTCCAGCTGCTCGGGGCAGTAATCCAGCAGGGTGCAGTCCGCTCCGGCGATGGCGAAGAGCGGCATCTGCTGTCCGCCGCCGGAGGCCAGCCCCAGCAGCTTTTTGCCCCTCAGCTCCCCAAACCAGTCCTTCGGCACCGGAATGGTGGGGCTCAGCAGGACGCTCCACTCCCCCGCCCGGGCTCTTTCGCAGGTTTCGTGATCCACCGGCCGTCCCCACTCCCAGCCGGAGCGCACCCAGGAGCCGATGGTCTCGGCGTTCAGATCGGTATAGTTTTTCTCAGGCAGCATGATTTTCCCCGCTTTCTCCAGAATGCCGCGGTAGACGGCGTCCTGTCTCTGACAGACCATTTCCACAAATTCCCCGTAGGGCAGCAGCCGCACCGCGTCTACCTCCCCGTCCAGCAGGCGGCAGTCGCTCTCGGAAAAATCCAGCCGGACGGCGTAAACATCCAGCAGCGCCCCGCCCACGGTTTCGTCCAGTCGGCTGCCGATCAGACGCAGGGCGTCCTCCGGAACCGTCAGCCCCAGCTCCTCCCGAACCTCCCGCACACCGGCCTCCCGGCTGGTTTCCCCCGACTGAACGCCGCCGCCGGTGACGCCCCACTCTCCGGGAAAAAACTTTTTCTTCATTGAGCGCAGCTGCAGCAGGCAGTTTCCTGCCCTGTCAAACAGCAGCACGTGGACATGCCGATAGCACTCCCCCGGCGCCCGCGACGCATCCCGGGGCACATGACGGCGGAGCAGCGCTCCGTCCCGGCTGTACAGATCAATGTACTCCATAGAAAGCGCCTCCTTTGCGCGTAAAATGAAAAGGCGGAGGACGGAAATCACACTCCATCCCCCGCGCGATTGGCTCTTACAGGCCCAGATACTCGTGCAGAGCCTGGCCCAGCTTTCTGGTGCCCTCCACCACCTTCTCGTCGGAAGGAGTGGAATAGTTCAGGCGGAAGCAGCGGCTGGGCGTGCCTTCCTCCACATTGAAGG
>JAQXNQ010000424.1 GCA_029098085.1 Oscillospiraceae bacterium | reverse complement strand
CTGCAAGCACGAGATCATCTGCGACGACGATCTGCTGCTGAAGGGCCTGTGGTATCTGTATCAAAAGAATAAGTAAGGACAGACAAAATCCGAAAACGCAGGAAAAAGGAAGCGGCGAGAACCGCTTCCTTTTTTGCGTTTCTGCATTTTGGTATTCTGCCGTCTCTTTCCCGGGTATCCTTACTTGTTCTTCTGATACAGGTACCAGAGGCCCTTCAGCAGCAGATCGTCGTCGCAGATGATCTCGTGCTTACAGAAGGGAATAATGCTGGAGGACAGGCCGCCGGTGGCGACTACGGTGCATTTGCAGCCCAGTTCAGACTCCATCCGCTCGATCATGCCGTCGATGGTGGCCGCGGTACCGAACACGGCGCCGCTGCGCATACTGTCCACCGTATTGGTGGCAATGCACTTTTTCGGCGGGGTGATCGAGATATCCGGCAAAAGGCTTGTGCCGGAGGCCAAAGCGTTGTAGGCAAGCTTCACGCCGGGAAGTATGGCCCCGCCGCGGTAGCACTTGTCCTTGTCGATCACCACCATGGTGGTAGCGGTGCCCATATCCAGCACAATGGAGGGCACGCCGTAGAAGTTCATGGCAGCCACACTGCCCACCACGATATCTCCCGCGAGAGTGCCGGGATCATCGATGCGGACATTCATCCCGGTACGCATGCCGGGGCCGACCACCATACAGTCCAGCCCTGTGAGCATTTTCACTGCCTCTTTCAGCGCTTCGGTAACGCCGGGCACAACAGAGGAGATGATGGCCCCCTCGAAGCTGCGGCTGTTGATCCCGAACACCTCAAAAATCTGGCGGAGCTTGATGGCATATTCCGCCGGGGTCTCCCGGGTGTTGGTCTGAATACGGACGATGTTGTTTATCTCGCCGTTTTCAATACAGCCCAGAACAATATTGGAGTTACCCACATCGATGGCAAGAATCATTTTACGCTGCCTTTCCTTTTTTCCCGATGTTGATCAGTCTGACGACGATGGGGCTGAGGACGATATCCACGACCAGCTCAACGACAAAGTTCAGACCCACCAGGCCCACGATCATATAGGTGCCCACATTCTCAAAGCCGCTGCCTGCCGCCCACTGGGAAACGGTCTCCAGGAAGAAGAGGAAGCAGCCCAGAAGGAACACACCGGTGTTGACCACAGGGCAGACAATGGCGGAAGCCACCACGGCCACATAGGTGTTCTTCTTTTCCAGCAGCTTGAACACCAGTCCGGCGCAGAAGCCGGCCAGAGTGCCCTTGGCCAGCACAGTGACGATGGTCCCCAGAGGGCTTATGGGCAGGAACGCTGCTGCGTCGCCGGAGAGGAGCACAACCACGCCGAACACAAAGCCGAGCCAGGCGCCTGCGCCCGCACCGTACATTGCAGCGCCCACAACAATGGGGATGAGCACCAGAGAGATGGAGAAGGGGCCGAAGCGGATGAAGCTGCCCAGCAGCTGGAGTACGACGACGATGGCAGTAAAAATGGCCACGCCGGTCAGGACACGGGTTTCAATGCGTCTACTTTTCACTTTTATTTACCTCCTGCTGTCGCTCCGGTCATGCCGGATGCGGCGCAAGGTCATCATATTACGCTGATTTTCATTTGTCAATATTTTGCTGTCTTTTTCCCGCTCCAGCAGGAATTTTTTTCTTTCCAGTCCCCCGGCGTAGCCGGTCATACTTCCGTTGCTGCCCAGGACTCTGTGACAGGGGATCAACAGGGAGATGGGATTTCTGCCCACGGCGGCGCCTACCGCCCGGGGGCTTTTGCAGCCGATTTTTTCCGCGATCTGCCCATAGCTTACCGTCTCACCCCAGGGGATCTCCCGCAGCGCCTCCCAGACTCTTTTCTGAAACGGCGTGCCCTCCGGTTCAAGGCAGGGCTGCAGTTCAGGCTCTTTTCCCGAGAAATATTCATCAAGCCAGCACACCGTCTGCCGGAGGGGCGCACAGTCTTCCGGCGTGACAGGGACAACCTCGCCCATTCCCGCGGCGAAATATTTCTGTCCCGCAAACCAGAGTCCGGTCAGGGCCTCCCCCTTTGCCGCGATAAGGATCTCTCCCAGAGGCGAGGTGTATTTGCAGCAGAATGTTTGCTCATTCATCTCAGTTAAAAATGCTGTGGTGGGCCGCATAGCAGCTTTCATCCAGCGCCTTGAAGGTATAGCCGTTATT
>JAQXNQ010000423.1 GCA_029098085.1 Oscillospiraceae bacterium | reverse complement strand
TGCGGGCCATCTGGGCATAGTCGGCATCGGTCAGCCGCTGGCCGAAGATGGCGCGGATCTTGGTGAGAATGGCGTTGCTGGAACAGCAGGCAAGCATCCCGCGATTCCTCCTTTCAAAAGGCATTCAAAGCGGCTTAGCAGGGCTTCTCCGTAACCTGAGCGACAATGTCCGAGAGCCACTGCTCCCGGCCGGCGGCAAATTCCTCCTCCAGCCGCTGCAGCGCCTGCTGCTCGTCGGCCGCAAGGATGTCCAGCTGCTCCCTGCAGAAATCGGTCTCCTGTTCACGAACCTTCCGGATCCGCCGCTCGCACTGTTCCAATAGTTCCCGGCGGATTTTCTCCGCCTTCTCGTCGGTACGGGCGATCTCCTCGTCCCGGCGGCGTTTCGCCTCCTCCAGCTTGCGGCAGGCCTCAGCATCAAGCTCCAGCACCTGCCGGATCACAGATCCCATTCCCTCACTCTCCTTTCCGGAAAAGCGCGCAAAACCCTTGCGCACGCAACGTTTTCCTTTTATCTTCTATCATATACCCGATGAGAACAATACGCAACAGCCGTTTTTCAACAACTTCTTCCCCCGCTGCCGCAAAATTTGTGACATATGGCAATAACCGGCGGGTTCTTTAGGCGGTTTTGCCCTGTATGTGGAAAACTCCCCCGCCCGCAGCAACGGATGCGCCACAACAAAAGGCCGGGGACGCCCCCGGCCCCGGCGTATCGATAAAGTGTGCAAAGCAGAAAGAGCGTGACACGCAGTGAATAATGAATGGTGAATAGTGAATAGTGAAGGTAAATCGGGGCTTCGCCCCTTAAAAATTGACAGGGCCGGTAGATTTTGCGCTTATTCTGACGCCTTTCATATCGACACTGCCAATTTTGAGCGACCGAAGGGAGCGGTTTTCCGAAACTCTTCACTTTTCACTTTTCACTATTCACTAAAAAAGTATCCTTTCAACGGCCTCAGCCCAGGTATTCCTTCAGCACGGCTTCGGCGGCGGCGGTGTCCTCGGTGACCACGACCACCACATACTTGCCGCTCTGGCGGACGATGGCCTCATCCAGCCGCTTGACCTCCTCCGGCACATAGCTTTCGTAGGATTCCTTCTGGCTCGCGATGTGGGCCTCCGCCTCGTTCAGGGCGGCTTTGGCGGCTGCCTCGTCGGCGCAGGCGAAGACCGCCACCTCTTCCGCCGTGGCGCCGCTGCCCATGTAGAGCACCGCGTCCTCCCATTGAAGGGTGTTATTGTAGACCATGGAAATCATGCCGTCGTCGATGAGGCTCAGCTCATCCTCAAAGGCGACGTCGGAGGTCAGCTTCGCAGCCAGACTGTCGATGTCAATGTTGGCGGCGGGCTTGCTGCCGCAGCCGGCAAGGCCCATGGAAACCGCCAGCAGCAGGGCGGCCAGTTTTCTCTTTTTCATCCTGTTCATCCTTCCTTTTCACTTTCAATTGCACTGTAATCCGGGCCCACATGGGTCCGGAGGTAATCCAGCCACTTTTCACAGTAAGCTTTCTTCAGATGCACGCCGTCCGACGCGGCGTCGGCGGGCAGGGCTCCGTCTTCATCCGCAAAAGCACTGTACAGGTCCAGATAATAGACCTGCTTGTCCGCCGCCAGCTGACGGATCAGCTCGTTGTATTCCTGAATCCGGCTGTTGTTGATATACTTGTCAGAGGCGGCTTTTTCCGCGCTCACCGGCAGGATGGACTGCAGGTAGATCTCCACCGACGGGTGATTTTCCCGCACTGCGTCCACCAGCGCCGCGTACTTCTCCACAAAGACATTGCTGTAGGTCCAGCCCAGCTCGTTGATGCCGAACATCATGTAAACGGCCTGACAATCCTCATTCAGCTTCAGCGCATCGAGGACGGTGAGCTTACCGTTTTCGCCCTGCACAATCTCCTTGGTGGCGGCGGAGTCCACCGTCAGGCCCCGGTCGGTATAGGCAGTCAGGTTGGTCAGGCCCGAGTAGAGCACAAAGCCCTGGGTACGGGAATTGCCCACAAACACCACGCTGTCAAAATAGCTGTCATCCACCGGATCGCTCTCCGGCACGGGGGCGGTGTAGTCGTAGGTTGTCCAGACCGTATCGGAGGACGTTTCCTCGCTCTCGTCTGAAGATGCTTCGCTGCCGGGAGGCACCGCCGCGCTGATTTCGATGTAGGAGCGCGATTCCTCGCTGCTCTCCGGTCCGGAGGAGACCGCCGGCTCGGAAGAAACCGCCGGTTCGTGGGAGGCTTCGCTCTCCGGCTGCGAGGACGG
>JAQXNQ010000422.1 GCA_029098085.1 Oscillospiraceae bacterium | reverse complement strand
GTGCTGCTGCTGCAGGCGGGCGTCAACCGTCTTGAAAGGAGGCTGTCCAGAAGTGATCGACGTTAAGGGTTTGCATAAGTCGTTCGGCAGCCTGTCGGTGCTCAACGGCATTACCGAAACCATCGAAAAAGGGGATAAGGTGGTTGTCATCGGCCCCTCCGGCTCGGGCAAGAGCACCTTTCTCCGCTGCCTGAATCTGCTGGAAACGCCCACCTCCGGTGAGATCTGGCTGGACGGCCAGGAGATCACCGATCCCAAATGTGACATCAATCTGGTTCGCCGCAAGATGGGCATGGTGTTCCAGCATTTCAACCTCTTTCCTCATCTGACCATCCAGCAGAACATCACTCTGGCGCCGGTGACCCTGAAGCTCATGTCTGCCGAGGAAGCCGGGGAGAACGCCCTGCGGCTGCTGCAGCGGATCGGCCTTTCCGAAAAGGCCGACGCCTATCCCGCCATGCTTTCAGGCGGTCAGAAGCAGCGGATCGCCATCGTCCGCGCCCTGGCCATGAACCCTGAGATCATGCTCTTTGACGAGCCCACCTCCGCGCTGGATCCTGAAATGGTCGGCGAGGTGCTGCAGCTGATGAAGGAGCTGGCCAATGACGGTATGACCATGGTTTGTGTCACCCAGGAGATGGGCTTTGCCCGCGAGGTAGCTAACCGGGTGCTCTTCATGGACGGCGGACAGATTCTGGAGCAGGCGCCGCCGGAGGAATTCTTCGGAAGCCCCAAAAATCAGCGCGCCCGGGATTTCCTGTCCAAGGTGCTGTAACCTTTTCCTGATTTTGTGGTACTTCTTTGCAAAATGGCGAAAATGCCCCCATATCTTGGAACTTTTCAAAAAATGCTTGACATCCCGACCCCTGTTTGGTATACTCATAGACGAAATCCACCGCACGACTGACGGATTTTGTGGGGCATACCACAGGGGAGTGCGGTGTGTGTAAATGCCGACCGTCTGGGCAGCCCGCTGAAGCGGACTGTCCAGTTTTGTTTTCTCAGAAAAGACGGACGGCTGCCGGCGGAAAGATTTCACGCGTTTGCGAAAGGATGGTTTTCATGACACAGTGGAACGGCTTCAAGGGCGAAAAATGGAAAAATGAAATTGATGTGCGGGATTTTATCCAGCAGAATTATACTCCCTATACCGGTGACGCTTCCTTCCTCTCCGGTCCCACCGAGCGGACCAGCATGCTGATGAAGCGGCTCAACACCCTGCTGCAGCTGGAGAAGGAGTACGGCGGCGTGCTGGATATCGACACCACCACCGTTTCCTCTCTGACCAGCTACGCCCCCGGCTATCTGGATAAGGAGCAGGAGCTGATTGTCGGCCTGCAGACCAACCGTCCCCTCAAACGGGGCGTCAACCCCTTCGGCGGCATCCGCATGGCCCGTCAGGCCTGCGAGGCCTATGGCTACAAGCTGTCCGACAAGATCGAGGACGAATTCCAGTACCGCACCACCCACAATGACGGCGTTTTCCGCGTCTACACCGAAGAGATGCGCAAGGCCCGCCACGCCGGCGTCATCACCGGTCTGCCTGATGCCTACGGCCGGGGCCGGATCATCGGCGACTACCGCCGCACCGCCCTGTACGGCGTGGATCGGCTGATCGAGGAGAAGAAGAAGGACAAGGCCCGGATCGGCGAGGGCGTCATGGATGCCGACACCATCCGCCAGTCCGAAGAGCTGTTCCAGCAGCTGAACTTTCTGGGCAAGCTGAAGGAAATGGCCGCCATGTACGGCTGCGACATCTCCAAGCCCGCCTCCAACGCCAGAGAGGCCATTCAGTGGCTGTACTTCTCCTATCTGGCCGCCAACAAGGAGCAGAACGGCGCCGCCATGTCCCTGGGCCGCACCAGCACCTTCATCGACATCTATATCCAGCGGGATCTGGAGAACGGCACCCTCACCGAGGAGGGCGCGCAGGAGCTGATGGACGACTTTGTCATGAAGCTGCGGATGATGCGCCACCTGCGTACCCCCGACTACAATGAGCTCTGCGGCGGCGATCCCATGTGGATCACCGAGAGCGTCGGCGGCGTGGGGGAGGACGGCCGTCCCATGGTCACCAAAAACTCCTTCCGCGTGCTGAACACCCTGTACAACCTGGGGCCCGCTCCCGAGCCCAACCTGACGGTGCTCTGGTCCGAGCAGCTGCCTCAGCCCTTCAAGGAGTTCTGCGCCAAGGTTTCCATCGACACCGACTCCATTCAGTATGAGAACGACGACCTGATGCGTCCCACCTACGGCGACGACTACGGCATCGCCTGCTGCGTTTCCGCCATGAAGATCGGCAAGCAGATGCAGTTCTTCGGCGCCCGCTGCAACCTGCCCAAGCTGCTGCTGCTCTCCCTCAACGGCGGCTATGACCAGCTGTCCGGCACCAGCCTTGGCCCCCAGATGGCTCCCTATGAGGAGGAATATCTGGACTACGAGAAGGTGGCCGGCCGGTTCGGCGTCTATCTCCAGTGGCTCTGCAAGCTGTATGTGAACACCATGAACGTGATCCACTACATGCACGACAAATACGCCTACGAGAAGATTCAGATGGCCCTTCACGACACCGATGTGCACCGGTTCATGGCCTTCGGCGTGGCCGGCCTCAGCGTCATCACCGACTCCCTTTCCGCCATCAAGTACGGCAAGGTTCGGGTTATCCGGGACGAAAACGGTCACATCTGCGACTTTGAGACCACCGGCGACTTCCCCCGCTACGGCAACGACGACGACCGGGTGGACAGCATCGCCAGAAACCTGCTGGAGGATGTGATCACCCAGCTGCGCCGCAATCCCACCTACCGGGGCGCCGAGCACACCCTGTCGGTGCTGACCATCACCTCCAACGTCATGTACGGCAAGAAGACCGGCTCCACCCCCGATGGCCGCAAGAAAGGGGAGCCCTTCGCTCCCGGCGCCAACCCCATGCACAACCGGGACAAGAGCGGCGCTTTGGCCTCCCTGAACTCGGTGGCCAAGATGCCTTATGACTGCTGCCGGGACGGCATTTCCAACACCTTCTCCATCGTGCCTCAGGCGCTGGGTAGCAGTGATTCCGAGCGGGTGGACAACCTGGTGACCATTCTGGACGGCTACTTCAGCCAGATGGCTCACCATGTGAACATCAACGTGCTCAACCGGGAGAAGCTGGAGGATGCTTACAACAACCCCGACAAATATCCCAATCTGACCATCCGGGTGTCCGGCTATGCGGTGAATTTCTGCAAGCTGTCCAGAGAGCAGCAGCGGGAGGTCATCAGCCGCACCTTCCACGAGTCCATGTAAATATCCTGCTTTGCCGGGCGGGCAACGGATTTCGGTCCGCTGTCCGCCCTTTTTCGGAGGTTCAGATGAAGCTTGGCGTTTTGGCTGATATACACAGCGGCATCCGTCCGCTGGAGGCCTGTCTGAGGGTACTGCTGGAGCGGGGCGCGGAGGGCTTTCTGCTGCTGGGGGACTATGTCAGCGACCTGCCCCGTCCCGAGAAAACCATGGAGACCCTCCGCGCCCTGATGAAACGGTATCCCTGTTATGCCGTCCGGGGCAACCGGGAGGAGTCCATGCTGGAGCGGCGGGACGGCGGCTGTCCGTCCTGGCGGTACGATTCCGGTACCGGCAGCATGCTCTATACGGCGGATCGCCTATCGGAAGCTTCGCTGAACTGGTTCCGCTCTCTGCCCATCACCCGCCGGGTGGAGCCGGACGGCCTGCCGCCGCTGCGGCTCTGCCACGGCAGTCCGGGCCATGTCCGGGGCATCCTTCGGGAGGAGGACGGTTCGGCGGCGGCTGAGCTGGAAAGGCTGGAGGAGAGCTGGCTGCTGGGCGGCCACAATCACCGGCAGCTGCTTGTTTCTTATGGTGAAAAGACCTACCTGAATCCCGGTCCGGCTCGGATGGTGAACAAAGCCCAGTGCGCCCTGCTCATCGGGGAAACCGGTCGCTGGCAGGCGGAGCTGCTGACCCTTGATTACGACACTGCGGCTTACGCCCGGGAGATCGCCGAAAGCGGCTTTCTGGAGGCGGCACCGGTCTACGCCCGGGGAATTCTCTATGAGATTATTACCGGCGAGGAAATCAGCGTGCCCCTGATCCGGCTGGCTTTTCAGTATCAGCATCAGCTGCAGCCTCAAACGCCGGAGGAGGTCGAGGTCTGCTGGCAGCGGGCCGGACGGGAGCTGGGGGTCATGGAGATCGAAAAACGGATCTGACAGGAGGTTTTGCTCATGAAAGGACGCATTCATTCCATCCAGTCTCTGGGGACGGTGGACGGCCCCGGCGTCCGGGGCGTGGTGTTTATGCAGGGCTGTCCGCTGCGGTGCGGCTACTGCCACAACCCCGACACCTGGGATCGGGAGGGCGGCGAGGAAACGACTGCCGAGGCGGTTTTTGAAAAAATCCGCCGATTGAAGCCCTACTTCAAAAACGGCGGCGGTCTGACCGTTTCGGGCGGCGAGCCGCTGCTGCAGGCGGCCTTTGTCCGGGAGCTGTTCACTCTCTGTCATGAGGCCGGGATTCACACCTGTCTGGACACCAGCGGCTGCATCTGGAACGAGGAGGCGGCCACCCTGCTGAAGGTCACCGACCTGGTGCTGCTGGATATCAAGATGACCAATGATACCGACTACCGCGCCCACATCGGCTGTTCACTGGAAAAACCCCTTGCCTTTCTCGACCGGCTGGGGGAGCGGGGAATTCCCGCTTGGATCCGGCAGGTCATCGTGCCAGGCGTCAACGACGATGAGGAGAACATCCTCCAGCTGAAGGCACTGCTGGCGGGACGGGACAACGTGCAGCGGGTGCAGCTGCTGCCCTTTAAGAAGATCTGCGCCTCCAAATATGAGAACCTGGGGATTCCCTTTCCCTTTGACCGCTACCCGCACTGCCCGCCCGATACCATTGAGCGGCTGACCGCCCTGCTGGAAGCCTGACAGAGTTTTTACAGAAAACGGGCAGCCGGACATGACGCTTGGTGCTATTCTTTAGCTGTAAGGCATGGCCATCCGATTTTGCGAAACCACCGTAGGAAAAGGAGAAACAACGTGACGATAAAAGGTATGATCTTCGATATGGACGGCACCCTGCTGGATTCCATGGGCTACTGGCGCACGCTGGGGGACATCTTCTGCGACTATTTTCATATTCCCAGAGAGGAAGGACTCAACGAGCGGCTGGATGACAACCTGCCCCTGGAGCCGGTCTGGCAGAGTCTGAACCGTCGGTACGGCTTTTCTTTTGACGACGCCTCCTTTACGGAAGCCTTTTATACGGCCATCGAGCCGGTCTATGCCCGGAAGGTGGCGCCGAAACCGGGCGTCCCCGAGTTCCTCCGGGAAATGAAGGCACGAGGGCTCCGCCTTTGTGTGGCGACGGCCACCCGGCATTCCACGGCTGTTATGGCGCTGGAGAAGACGGGACTGCTGCCGCTGCTGGATTTTGTTCTGTCGGTGCCGGAGGTGGGAAGGGGAAAGAAGTACCCCGATATCTATCTGGAGTGCACCCGGCGGATGGGTCTGCAGAAGGAGGAGGTTGTCGTTTTCGAGGACGCCCTGTACTGCGTGAAAACCCTGAAGCAGGCGGGTTTCCGCACCGTGGGGGTGGCGGATGCCCATACCCCGGCGGCGGAGTGGGAGGAGCTGGCCGCGCTCTGTGACCGTCCTATCGGAGATTACCGGGAGCTGCTGAAGGAATGTCGGGCGCTTTCAGCCGGGGATTGAACGCCCGCCGCCGGAAAAGGAACAATATTTCTTCGGATTCACTTTATTTTCGGTTGACTTTTTCGGACTGAGCCTTTATAATTATAGTCGTAAGTTGGTTATTGTTTTCACAATGCCACACGCGGCGGTTTCCGCGGCGTAACTCTGGAAAGGGATGAGGTCAAATGATGGATATTTACATCTGTGTGGGCAGTTCCTGTCATCTGAAAGGTTCTTACAACATTATCAACGCGTTCCAAAAGCTGATCGAAGAGCACAAGCTGGGTGATCAGGTGGAGCTCAAGGCGTCCTTCTGCCTGGGCCACTGCACGCATGGCGTTTCCACGAAAATCAACGGCGAGTTTGTGGACGATGTCTCCCCCCAGAACGCCGCCGAGGTGTTCCACAAGTACGTGCTGGATCCCCTTCAGCAGAAATAAAAGGGATACGCGGCCTTGGGCCGGCAGAATAAAGGGCTCCCGTGATACGGGACGTGAGGCCGCTGCGGAACGTACGATCCGCCCGGGCAGGTTGCTTCGGGCGGTTTTGACTATGTTTCCTGCAGCGGCTTTTGCTGTTTGTGCCGGCCGGCTGACATTGACAGAAAGGCAGGAGAATCATTTTGGGAATTCTCAGTTTTAAAAAGACCAACTGCAGGGACTGCTATAAGTGCGTGCGCGAATGTCCCGTCAAATCCATCCGGGTACGGGATCATCAGGCCCAGATCATCGCCGAGGAGTGCATCCTCTGCGGCCGGTGCGTTCAGGTATGTCCTCAGAACGCCAAGGAGGTTCGCGATGACGTCCCCGCCGTGGAGGCAATCATCCGCTCCGGCAAACGGGTTGTGGCGTCACTGGCGCCTTCCTACATCGCTGCCTTTGATACCGACGGCTTTGCCCCCATTGCGGAAGCCCTGAAGAAGCTGGGCTTTACCGATGTACAGGAAACGGCAGCGGGCGCCAATGTGGTCAAGCGGGAGTATGAGCGGCTGGTGGATGAAGGTCAGCCGGTGATCATCTCCTCCTGCTGCCATTCCATCACGAGGCTGATTCAGAAGTATCATGTGGACTGTCTGCCCTATTACGCCAAGGTGCTGTCGCCCATGGACGCCCACGGTCATCTGCTTCGGGAGCAGTACCCCGATGCCGAAATCGTCTTCATCGGGCCCTGCATTTCTAAGAAGGACGAGGTGGAGCAGTACTGCAAGAACAGCATCGACATGAGCATCACCTTTGAAGAGCTGCAGGAGTGGTTTGACCGGGAGGGTATCACCATCGACAACAGCCAGGGCGACGGCAGCCGGTTCCGCTCCCGCTTTTTCCCCGAGACCGGCGGCATCCTTAAGAGCATGGATCAGGTGCCCGGCTACAAGTACATCGCCATTGACGGCATCGAGAACTGCCGTCGGGCCCTGCAGGAGATCGGCAAGGGCAATCTCAAGGGCTATTTCATCGAGATGAGCGCCTGCGAGGGCAGCTGCATCAATGGCCCCGGCATGCCCAAAGACAAGCAGGGCATCCTGACCTCCCGCGCTCAGGTGGAGCGGATTGCCGAGGGCGGCGGCGACTACGATGTGGAGCACAGCCTGGATCTGAGCAAGACCATCCCGCTGGATATCCCCCGGGTGCAGATGCCGGGCGAGGCAGCCATCTGGGAAATTCTCCGCAAGACCGGCAAGAACAGGCCGGAGGACATGCTCAACTGCGGCGCCTGCGGCTATTCCACCTGCTGGGAGAAGGCCATCGCCGTTTATCAGGGCAAGGCCGAGCTGGAGATGTGTCTGCCCTTCATGAAGGAACGGGCCGAGTCCATCTCGGATCAGGTGCTGGATGTGTCGCCCAACGCTATCATCGCGGTGGACGCGAGCTTTACCATTCAGCAGTTCAACCGGGCTGCCTGCAGGCTCATGAAGATTCCCGAAGGGGAAAACATGGTGGGCCGTCCTATCGGCGATGTGTACGATGAGGTGGAACTGATCGACATCATGGACAGCGGCCGCAATATTCTGGGCGAAAAGTGCTATCTGGACCGCTACGGCATCTATGTGGACAAGAGCATCATCTATGATAAGGATCATAATCTGCTGCTGATTTACCTGAAGGACATCGATCAGGAGGAGCATGCCGCCCAGAAGGCCGCTCAGATGCGCCGCGAGACGGTGGAAATCACCGACCAGCTGATCAATAAGCAGATGCGCACCGTGCAGGAAATCGCCTCGCTGCTGGGCGAGACCACGGCAGAGACCAAGATCGCCCTGACCCGTCTGAAGAAGAGCCTGACCGATGACGCCGAAGAGCGCGCCTGAAAGGACGGGGTGCTATGAGCTTTTTTATCGAAAGCGGCTATGTGAGCCTGAACAAATATGGGGAGGAGCTGTGCGGCGACCGGGTCGAGACCATTTATTATGATGGTACCCTGACGCTGGTGCTGGCTGACGGCATGGGCAGCGGCGTCAAGGCCAACATCCTCTCCACCCTGACCTCCAAGATCATCGCCACCATGATGGCCAACGGCATGTCCATCGAGGACTGCGTGACCACCATCGTCCAGACCCTGCCGGTCTGCTCGGTGCGGCAGATCGCCTACTCCACCTTCACCATCCTGCAGATCAAGCACAACGGCGAAGCCTATATGGTGCAGTTTGACAACCCTCTCTGCGTCATGATCCGGGACGGCAAGTCCTATGATTATCCGGTGGAGCTGAAGATCATCGAGGACAAGGAGATCTATGAGACCCGGATGACGGTGCAGCTGGACGACAGCTTCGTCATGTTCAGCGACGGCGTGCCCCATGCCGGCATCGGCATCACCATGAGCCTGGGCTGGCAGCAGGAGAATGTCCGCAGGTTCCTGGAGGAAAATTACAGTAAGGACGATTCCGCCACCACCACCGCCGCCAAGCTGGCCGACGCCGCCAAGGCCCTGTATATGAATCAGATGGGAGACGACACCACCGTGGCGGTCATGCGGGTGCGTCAGCGCTCGGTGGTCAGCATCATGCTGGGGCCGCCCTCCGATCCGGCCGAGGATGCGCCGGTCATTGAGAAATTCCTTGGTCAGGAGGGCAAGAAGATCGTCAGCGGCGGCACCACCTCCAAGATTGTCAGCAAATACCTGGGTACTGAGGTCATCACCTGCCTGGATTACATCGATCCCAAGATTCCGCCTGCCGGCTTCATGCGGGGTGTGGATCTGGTCACGGAGGGCGTCCTGACCTTGGGCAGGGTCATGGAGATCTCCCAGCATGTGGTCAAGGAGAGCAACACCGATCTGGAGTGGCTCAAGGGGCGGGACGCCGCCTCTCAGGTGGCCAGGCTTCTGTTTGAGGAGGCCACGGATGTGAATTTCTTTGTGGGCCGCGCCATGAACCCGGCTCACCAGAATCCCAATCTTCCGCTGGATCTGAGCATCAAGCTGAAGATCGTGGAGATCCTTTCCAAGAATCTGGAAACCATGGGCAAACGGGTGCGGGTGGAGTATCACTGACATCTGTTTCGGTATCCGGCAGCTTCCCAGGGCTGCCGGATTTTGCCCGGGCGTTCTGTGTCCGGACACATATGAAACCATACTTTTTTAGTTGACAATTGTCCCCAAACGTGCCATAATAGACCGTAAGGCCTGTGCGGCTTTGGAACGCCTTTGGCCGGAAGGGGAGATTGTCATGACATTTCGCTGGCTGCGCGCTCCGGAGGATCTGTCGCCTGTTTTTACAGTGCGGGAGGATGTTTTCATTCGGGAGCAGGGCTTTCACGATGAATTTGATGAGCGGGACAACAGCTGCTGGCACCTGCTCTGTGAGGAAAACGGCCGGCCTGCCGGCTGTGCCCGTATCTTTCCGGAAGAGCAAGGCGTCTGGCACATCGGCCGGGTGGCGGTGGAAAAGCCTTTTCGGGGCGCCGGCGTCGGGGCGGCCATCATGGAGGCCTGCCACCGGAAAATTCTGGAGCTGGGCGGCAGCGCCGCGGTTTTGTCGGCTCAGTGCCGGGCCAGCGGCTTTTATGAGAAACTGGGTTATCGGGTGACCTCATCGGAATACCTGGACGAGCATTGCCCTCATGTGGATATGCGGCGGACGCTTCCCTGACGGAGCGCCGCATGAGTAAGAATAAAAAGGAGCATACTTATGTCTGTAACAACATCTCTTTTTGGAAAAACGGCAAACGGACGGGATGTGACCTGCTACACCATTCAGAATGAAAAGGGCGCTTCGGTGTCCATTCTGGATCTGGGCGGCACCGTGCAGTCCCTGAAGGTTCCCGCTGCCGACGGCAGTCTGGTGGATGTGGCCCTGGGCTATGACACCGTGGCAGACTACGAGAAAAACACCTGCTATTTCGGCGCCCTCATCGGCCGCTTCGGCAACCGGATCGGCGACAGCCGCTTCACCCTGAACGGGAAGGAATACACCCTGTTCCCCAACGACAAGAACAACAACCATCTTCACGGCGGTAAGGAAGGCTTTGACAAGAAGTTCTGGCAGGTGGAGCAGGAAGGGGAGGACACCCTGAAGCTTACCTACCTCTCTCCCGATATGGAAGAGGGCTATCCCGGCAACCTGTCGGTGACCGTGACCTACCGTCTCAGCGAAAACAATGAGCTGGTCATCGATTATCAGGCCACCTGCGATCAGGACACCGTCCTGAACCTGACCAACCACACCTACTTCAACCTGTCCGGCGAAGGTCCCGGCAGTGTGGAGGATGAGGAAGTGATGATCTGCGCCGACGCCTATACGGCGGTGGATCCTTACGGCCTGACCATCGAGAAGATTGTCCCGGTGGATGATACCCCCTTTGATTTCCGCCAGATGAAGACCATCGGGCAGGATATCGGCGCAGACGACGAGCAGCTGCAGTTTGTCGGCGGCTACGACCACAACTATGTGCTGAATCCCCGTCAGACCATGAAGCGGGCCGCCGTGGTCCGGTCGGAGAAGACCGGCATCGTCATGGAGGTACTGACCACTCAGCCCGGCATGCAGCTGTACACCGGCAACTTCATC
>JAQXNQ010000421.1 GCA_029098085.1 Oscillospiraceae bacterium | reverse complement strand
TTGCCGTTGTTGGGGGTCAGCAGCCCCTGCTCCTGCTGCCAGAGGAGGTATTACGGCACCCTGCAGGAGATGAACGAATGGCTGGAGCAAACGGTCACCGTCCTGCTCCAGCAGGAATTTCACTCCAGCAGCCTGGTACGGCGGGTGAAAAAGTATGTGCTGGCCAACTATTACCGGGACATTTCCCTGACAGAAATCGCCCAGATCATGGAGGTCAACCCCAACTATCTGAGCCGTGCCTTCTCCAAGGAATACGGAGACAGCCTGATTTCCTACATCAACTCGGTGCGGCTGCAGGCGGCCTCCAGTCTGCTGAAAAACACCAACCTGAAAAATTACGAGATCGCGGAGCGGGTCGGCTATCAGAGCGTCGAACACTTCGGCCGCATTTTCAAAAAAATGACCGGCTGCACACCAGGTGAATACCGCAATCAGCAAAGCTGAAGCTTCTTTGCATCAAACACGGTTCTCTTCTGACACCGGTGGATATCTCCGCCGGTGTCACTTTTTACCACAAGAACAGACAAAAATGAAGAATCTTTTTCTTTTTTCTCAATTTACTGTTATGTAAATCAATGGTATACTTTTATCATGCACCTTGTGTGCGGCAGAGGCATGCGTCTGCATGCATTACAACAGCAAAGAGAGGTATCTGTATGAAAGAAGCGTACAAGCTGGACAAAGCCGCGTTCCAGCTGGACGGCAAAATGCCGCTGCGTCAGGCCATTCCCCTGGGGCTGCAGCATGTGCTGGCCATGTTTGTCGGCAACCTGACCCCCCTGCTGATCATCACCGGCGCCTGTGGCATCGCGGGCGGAGAATTCGCTGAGCTGCAGCTGAGCCTGCTGCAGAACGCCATGCTGATCGCCGGCATCGTCACGCTGGTGCAGCTGTTCTCCATCGGCCCTGTGGGCGGAAATGTCCCCATCATCATGGGCACCTCCTCCGGCTTCATCGGCGTGTTCAACAGCGTGGCTGCCACCATGGGCGGCGGCGTTCTCGCCTACGGCGCCATCATGGGCGCATCCATCATCGGCGGCCTGTTTGAGGCGGTGCTGGGCTTTTTCCTCAAGCCCCTGCGGAAATTCTTCCCGGCCGTGGTCACCGGCACCGTGGTCATGTCCATCGGTCTGAGCCTGATCTCGGTGGGCATCAACTCCTTCGGCGGCGGCAACAACGCCAAGGACTTCGGTTCAATGGAAAACCTGCTGCTGGCCCTGTTCGTGCTGGTCATGATCCTGTTCTTCAAGCACGGCACCAAGGGCTTTACCAGCTCTTCCTCCATCCTGCTGGGTATCATCTGCGGCTACATCGCCGCCTTCATCATGGGTCTGGTTCTGCCCACCACCGGCGTCACCGCCGACGGCGTGGAGTACACCAAGGCCTGGGTACTGAACTGGCAGAAGGTCGCCGACGCCGCCTGGTTTGAGATTCCCAGATTCATGCCGGTCAAGCCGGTGTTTGATCTGCGCGCCATTCTGCCGGTGCTGATCATGTTCATCGTCACCGCTGTGGAGACCGTCGGCGACATCTCCGGCGTCATGGAAGGCGGTCTGGGCCGGGAAGCCACCGACAAGGAGCTGTCCGGCGGCGTCATCTGCGACGGCGTGGGCTCCTCCTTCGCTGCCCTGTTCGGCGTGCTGCCCAACACCTCCTTCAGCCAGAACGTGGGTCTGGTGGCCATGACCAAGGTGGTCAACCGCTTCGCCCTGGCGACCGGCGCCATCTTCCTGGTGCTGTGCGGCCTCTGCCCCAAGCTGGGCGCGCTGGTCTCCATCATGCCCCAGTCGGTACTGGGCGGCGCTGCCGTCATGATGTTCTCCTCCATCGTCATCAGCGGCATTCAGCTGATCACCAAGGAGCCTCTGACCGGCCGCAACCTGTCCATCATCGCCGTCGCCCTGGGCGTCGGCTACGGCATGGGCGCCAACGCCGGCATTCTGGCGCAGGCTCCCCGGGCCATCCAGCTGATCTTTGGCGGCTCCGGCATCGTTCCTGCCGCCATGGTGGCCATCCTGCTGAACATTCTGCTGCCCGGCAGAAAGAAGGCGGAAAGCGAAACTGTCAAAGAGGAAGCAAAAGAAAAAGCGGCGCAGTAAGGCTTCCTTACCGCGCCAGCAGGGCACGCAGCTCCTCCGGAGTATCTGCGTCCTTCAGCTCATATGGATCCCGAACGCTGACCATCCGGACGCGTTCGGGATATTTTTTTGCCAGATAGCCGCCGCCCTTGCCCTCGGGCAGGGTGAGCAGCTCCGGAAAGGCCCACCGGGGAAACAGCACCGGGGAACCGGGGACGCCCTCATAACCGGCCCGCCAGATCCGAGCGGGGTCGGCTGCCCCTGCCAGTGCCAGAGAGGCGACCGTTTCCCGCCGCAGCAGCGGCTGATCCCCGGGACAGAACAGGCAGCTGTCCGCGTCCCCCACCGCCTCCAGCCCCAGCCGCACCGTGTCGCTGCGGCTGGGCAGATCGTGCAGTACCGTATCGATTCCCCGCTCCCGGCAGAGAGCCGCAACCTCGGGATGCCGGGTCACCACCACGCGACGGGAGAAAATCCCGTCGGTGGCATCCAGCGCCCAGGCAATCAGCGGCTCGCCGCGAAAGTCCGCCATCAGCTTGTTGCCGCCGAACCGCTTCCCCAGCCCGGAGGCCATGATGACGCAGCCGGCATGACCGAAGGGCGCATCCAGATCCACTGTCAGTACATCCTCCCGGCGCCGCATCTCCCGCAGAAAGGGCAGCTCCTGCTTCCGCAGGACGGCAATAAGCCGTTTGCGTTCCATCAGCGCCCGGAGGGCGGCCTGCCAGGCTCCGCAGCCGGATTCCAGATAGCCGATCTCACCCACGACAGTCCAGGGGCTATCCGAACTGCCGCAACGCTCCAGCGCGGGAATGCCCAGAGAGAGAAGCCCCTCCGGACAGAGCGCCATCCGGTTTTCCGGGCCGGGCAGACTTTCGTCGAAAACGCCGATCCGGGCTCTGCGCCCCGTTTCCCGCTCCTCCAGCCAGACCGCTTCCCGCGGCACGGCGCTGGTGACGATGCCAGGCGCACCCCCGGGCCAGAGGGCGGTGAGCAGGGTGGTTTTG
>JAQXNQ010000420.1 GCA_029098085.1 Oscillospiraceae bacterium | reverse complement strand
CACCGGGGAGGCCCTCCCCGCCGAAGACCGGCAGCTGACCTTCCTGGACATGATCCGGGTGGCGCTGAAAACCGCCGTCTCCCTGCAGTAAGCCCTGCGTCCCCCTGGCAGCCGGACGGCTGCGTGCATAGCCTGTGCCCGGACACATATTCGGGCGCCTGTCCACCTGTTTATCAGCAGAACGCTGCGGCGCTCCGCTGAACATATATCAAATATTCTGGAGGAAATCATTATGGAAAACAGACCGCTCACCCGTGAAGAGCTCCGGGGCGTCATCGAAGGCAAGGGTCTTGCCTTCCGCATCCCCATGACCTACGATTTCTGGAAGGGACAGATTCCCATGGATCCTGACCGGTATCCCGGCGACGTGAAAACCGTTTATGTGGCCGTGCCCGATCCCGTCAAGGGACACCCGCTGGATCCCAGCTTCAAATGGGTCACCACCTCTCACATGAAGAGCACCGACAGCGCCGCCTACGACGCCCAGTGCTTCTTCGACATGGAGGACATGGACGAAGTGCTGGCCAACTTCCCCTCGCCCCTCTCCCCCGCCGTCTATGAGCACGCCACTCAGCCCGATCCCAACGATCACCGCTACCGGCTGGCCAACTGGTGGTACTGCTTCTTTGAGCGCCACTGGAGCCTGCGGGGCATGGAGAACGCCCTCTGCGACTACTACGAAAGCCCCGACGAGGTGCACAAGCTCTACCGCGCTCTGACTGACTTCTACAAGACCATCATCGTCAGGATGGCTGACGAATACCACTGCGACGGCATCTTTACCTCGGACGACATCGGCACCCAGAACGCCCCCTTCTTCTCGCTGGAGATCTTCCGGGAGTTCTTCAAGCCCTACTACAAGGAGCTGATCGACACCGCCCACGCCCACGGCATGCACTTCTGGCTGCACACCTGCGGCAACATTGAAGAGTTTATCCCCGAGTTCATCGAAATCGGTCTGGACGTGCTCCACCCCATCCAGAAGTACACCATGGACGAGAAGGTCATCGCCGACAAGTACGGCGACAAGATCTGCATCTGGGCCGGCTTTGACGTGCAGCGCACCATCCCCTACGGCACCCCCGAGGACTGCGAGCGGGAGGTCAGGCACCTGATCGACACCTACGCCCACAGGGACGGCCGTCTGATCCTGACCTTCGGCAACAACCTGACCCCCGACACCCCCATTCCCAGCCTGGACGCCGTGCTCAAGACCTCGCTGGAGTACGGCATCGAAAAGGTTCAGCAGCTGGGCGGTGCCTCGCTCTGACAGAGCCCGCTCCGAAGCAAATTCCTCTCCTGATATGAAGAACCTCCGATGCGGTTGATGTCCGCATCGGAGGTTCCTTTTCTTTATCGGCTGCTTTTTACGAATCGCAAATTCCGTTACAGCTTCTTTCCGGGATTGTTCTTTACAGCCATCCGCCGCAGCAGAATATTGACACCGCAGCAGCAGAGCGGGAAAATGGCCGCGAAGCAGAGCCCCGTCCGCAGAGCCACCTGCTCGCTGCTGGCAGCGCTGCCCAGAAAGCTGGTCAGGCCCATGGCTTCCACGCCGTCGGTCACCAGGCCGGTCAGGAAGGAGCCCGCCGACGCGCCCAGGTCGCCGCCCGCCGACATCAGGGCGAACATGCTGGCGCCCGCCAGAGGCAGCTCACGGGAGGCCACCACAATGCTGCCGGGCCAGAGCATGCTGACGCAGAGGCCGGTGAGGCCGCAGGCCGCCATGCCCACAAAGGGGTTCTCGGAAAGGCCGGCGATCAGATAGAGCGCGCAGGCGCCCAGAGAGCCGAAGGTCATGACCTTGTGGATCGACACCTTGTCGCCCTTGACGCCGTACCAGGTGCGGCCCAGGCCCAGCATCAGCGAGAAGCTGCAGACACCCAGAGTATCGCCCAGCAGCTTGGGCAGGTTCAAACCCTTTTCGATAAAGGCCGACGCCCACTGGGACATGGTGACCTCCGCCGCGCCGCCGAAGGTGATGGCCAGCAGCACCACCAGGAAGATCTTGCTGCCAAACAGCTGCCGCAGGGACATGGCCTTGTCCGGCGCCACCTTGGGAGTCAATGGAACCCGGGCAAACAGCCAGACGTTGACCAGCGGAGGCAGCGCCCAAAGAACCGTGATCAGCTGCCAGTATCTGGCGTCCAGGAACCATACCAGCACAGTGGTGATGATGACCGCGCCGATCTGTCCCCAGGCAAAGAAGGAGTGCAGCAGGCTCATCTTCTTTTTCTTTTCCTCTTCCGGCATGGGAACGCCGTCCAGAATCGGGCTCAGCAGCAGTTCCTGCAGACCGGCGGCCGCCGCAAAGACAAACATGCCGACGCAGAAGCCTACAAACTCATTGCCGGGGAAGAACACCGGCGCCAGAGCAAACAGCACCAGCCCCAGGCTGGTCAGGATGGGGCTCAGCACGGCAAAGGGCCGGAAGCCGTACTTGTCCACCGGTTTGCTGAACAGAATGTCCGCGCCCACCTGCACGATGAAGTCGATGCTCATCAGGATGCCGAACTGAGTGTAGGTCAGGCCGTACAGCGTCCGCAGCGAGATAAAGAGGATCGAAAAAATCGCGCCGCAGGATTGCAGTAAATTGCCCAGAAAGCAAGCCCGGACCGTGGAGCGGTAATCGGGTGTTTTTGTCATGGTAAGACCTCATTTTCTCCGCACCGGCTGTCAAAAGCGCCGGCGCCGGTTTTTTACTCTTTCATTATATCGCCTGAGCGCCCACCGGTACATGGACTTTTCGACTGCATCAATGGACTTTTCGACTTTTCCTCAATTTTCTGAAACTCACCATTTTCTTTTCACGCGGCCTTCACCCGGGCAGGTTATTGTATAGCTGCAGTAAATCTTAAGCGCTGTTGAAGCAAAGTCCGAAAGGAGGCTTCCCTGTGCAGCAGACCTTTGACCGCTACGAAAAGAAATACCTGCTCACGCCGGAGCAGGCCCGCTTCCTGCAGGTGCGTCTGATCCCCTACTTCCGGGAGGACCAGTACGGCCTGCACACCATCTGCTCGGTGTACTATGACACCGAGGATTTCACGATCATCCGGCAGTCCTGCGACAAGCCGGTGTACAAGGAAAAGCTGCGGCTGCGGAGCTACACCTCCTTCGGAGCGCCCGCGCCGGGGCCGGACAGTCCGGTCTTTCTGGAGCTGAAGAAGAAATTTGACGGCATTGTCAACAAGCGCCGGATCTCCCTGACCCTGCAGCAGGCCCGGGACTACCTGTCCGGCGGCAAAACGCCGCCAAGGGAGATCGCCGAAAGCCAGATCTTCCGGGAGATCGACTGGTTCGTCCACCGCTGGCAGCCCAAAAAAGCCGTGCTGGTGGCCTATGACCGGATCGCCCTGCAGGGGCTGACCGAGGCCGCCCCCCGCATGACCCTGGACCGGAGCATCCGCTGGCGCACCGAGCTGCCCGACCCCGCCTATGGAAGCGACGGGCAGCTGCTCTGGCCGGAGCAGGAGAGCCCCGTCCTGATGGAGGTCAAGGTTCCCGGCGCCGTTCCGGTCTGGCTGGCTCATCTGCTGGACGAGGCCGGGGTCTATCCCGCCTCCTTCTCCAAAATCGGCAGCATTTACCTGTCCCACCTCAACCCCTTCGACCCACAAACCAGGAGGAATAGCCCATGTTCGAAAGCATCCTGTCCCAGTCCGCGTCCGGCAGCATCACCCCGCTCAGCTTCCTGATCTGTACTGCCGTCTCGCTGGTGCTGGGCATTCTGACCGCCGTCGTCTTCATGTTCCGCAACACCTACACAAAAAGCTTTGTCCTGACCCTCGCCCTGCTGCCCGCCATGGTGCAGGTGGTCATCATGATGGTCAACGGAAATCTGGGCACCGGCGTGGCGGTGCTGGGCGCCTTCAGCCTGATCCGGTTCCGGTCGGTGCCGGGCACGGCCCGGGAGATCGTCAGCATCTTCTTCGCCATGGCGCTGGGACTGGCCATGGGCATGGGCTATGTGGGCTTTGCCGTGGTGTTTTTCCTGCTGATCGGCGGCGCCATGCTGCTGCTCTGCCTGACCGGCTTCGGCGAGATGCACACCGCCGACCGGCACCTGAAAATCACCATTCCCGAGAGCCTGGACTACTCCGGCCTGCTTGACGATCTGTTTGAACGCTACACCACCTCCGCCCGCCTGGAAAAGGTGCGCACCACCAACATGGGCAGCCTGTACGAGCTCTGCTACCGTGTCACCCTGAAGCATCCGGCGGAGGAAAAGGCCTTTCTGGACGAGATCCGCTGCCGCAACGGCAATCTGAACATCACCTGCGGCCAGCTTTCCACCGCCCGGGAGGATCTGTAACCCTCTGAAAGGAGTATCCCCATGAAAAATACTTTCCGCGCCCGGCTGGCCCTGCTGCTGGCGCTGCTGATGCTGTCCGCCTCCGGCTGCTCGTCTCAGGGAGACGCCGGCTCCGGCTCTTCCTCTGCCGCCGGTGAGAGCAGCACCTCCTCCGGCCCGCAGACCACGGCCCAGGCCGCATCCAATCCCTCCTCCGACTCCTCCCTGCCCCAGAAGGAATATACCCAAAAGGACCTTAACGACCAGTGGGCCGAATCGGACTGCACCGTCATCACCCTTTCCGGCAGCACCGCCGCCGTTCAGGGCAGCGGCGCGTCGGTCACCGGCGGCGTCCTCACCATCTCCAAAGGGGGCGATTACTTGCTGTCCGGCGAGTTTGCCGGTCAGATTCTGGTAAACTCCGATAAAGCCGACGATGTCCGGCTGATTCTGGACGGCGTTTCGGTCACCTCGGACAGCGCGCCCCTCTGGGTACAGCAGGCCGACAAGGTCATCCTCACCCTGGCGGAGGGCAGCGAAAACGCCTTCACCGACGGCAGCAGCCGGGATGAATCCGCCGAAACGATCCCCAATGCCGCCCTGTACAGCCAGGACGACCTGTCCATCAACGGCAGCGGCTCCCTCACCGTCACCGCCTCCTATGACCACGGTATCTTCTGCAAAAACGACCTGACCATCACCGGCGGCAATATTTCGGTTACCGCGCCGGGAGACGGCGTCAAGGGCAAGGACTCCTTCGCCATGCTGGACGGCGTCCTGACCATTGAAGCCGGTCAGGACGGCATTCAGGCCAGCGAGACCGACGATCCCGCCGACGGCTGGGTGCGTCTGGACGGCGGCAGCATCTCCATCACCGCCGGTCAGGACGGCATTCAGGCCGAAACGGTGCTTTGGCTCATCGACGGTCAGCTGGATATGGTCACCGGCGGCGGCAGCCACGCCGACGGGGCCAAGGCGGACAATCCAACCGACATGATGGGCGGAAAAGGCGGCATGGGCGGCTTCGGCGGAGGCCGGGGTGGCTTCTTCCCCGGCTCCGGCAACGACACCGGCAGTGCGCCCGCTGAAGACGCACCCGGCGCAGACGGTGCCGCGCCTCCCGAAGGAGCCACGCCTCCCGAAGGCATGCCCGACATGGACGGCAGCTTCCCCACCGACGGCGCCCGTCCCGACAAGGGCGGCCGGGGTAACAAAATGCCCGAAGGCGAAGTGCCTCCGGAGATGCCCTCTGACGGCAAAACCATGCCCGACATGCCGGGCGGCGCCATCCAGACCGCCCAGTCCGGCGGAGCAGTCTCCCCCATGATCCTGCCGACCGCTGAAGGAGACACCGCCGAAACGGAGTCCGTCTCCGACAGTATGAAGGGTCTGAAGGCCGGCACCCTGCTGCAGATCGACGGCGGCAGCGTCTCTGCCGACTGTCTGGACGACACGGTTCACTGCAATGGCGATGTGGTCATCACCGGCGGCGTCCTGTCCCTCTCCTCCGGCGACGACGGCGTCCACGCCGACAACGCCCTGACCATTTCCGGCGGTGAGCTGACCGTCTCCCGCAGCTACGAGGGGCTGGAGGGACTGGTCATGGACATCTCGGATGGCATTCTCTTCATCACCGCCGCCGATGACGGTCTCAATGCGGCAGGCGGCAACGACAGCAGCAGCGGCTTCGGCATGTTCGGCCGGGACAGCTTCGCAGACGGCAGCGCCTCGCTGACCATCTCCGGCGGCCGGCTGACGATGGACGCCGGCGGCGACGGTCTGGACAGCAACGGCCAGCTGACCCTCTCGGGCGGCACCGTGCTGGTGGCCGGCCCCACGAACAGCGGCAACGGCGCTCTGGACTTCGGCGGCAGCTGCAGTATCACCGGCGGCACGCTGATCGCCTCGGGCAGCGCCGGCATGGATGAAGTGCCCCGGGAGGCCAGCCAGCCCACCCTCCGGCTGCGGTTCCGGACGGCCATAGAGCCGGGCACCGCCGTGGCCATCGCCGACGAAAGCGGCAGCATCCTCTGCGCCTTCGTCTCCTCCAAGCAGTACAATTCCCTGATTCTCAGCCTGCCCCAGCTGACCGAAGGCAGCACCTACCGGCTGCTCACCGGCTGCACCGTCACCGGCGCGCCGTCCTCCGGCTCGGAGCTGGCCGCCCTCTACGACGGCAGCAGCTGTCAGGGCGGCACTCAGGTGCAGACCTTCACCGCTCAGAGCGGCGTCAGCGAGCTGACGGTCGGCTGACCCGGACAAAGCAAACGCTCCGCTTCCTTACAGAGGCGGAGCGTTTCAGCGTGTCGATAAAGTGTGCTGCACAGAAAGAGCATGAACGCTCCGTCTTCCCTTCATTGGAAAACGGAGCGTTTTTCATACAAACCAGACGTGGATGCAAAACCAGATGAAGACAAAGGCCGCGCCCACAAACAGCAGGGCGATCAGCAGCCCTGCCAGCACGGCGCTGCAGATCACCTGCAGCGTTTCCCGGCGGCTCATGGGCGGCGGCTTGGGGCCGTCCTCCTGTCCGTCGGAGGCTTTGGCGCGCCTTCTGCCCGGCCGGGGATTGCTCCAGGGCATGCCGTCCACATCCATCGGGGCGATCACCCGGCCGTCATCGTCGTCGTACTGCCGCGGGGGCTTTTTCTTCCGAAGCATACCGGGTGACCTCCTTTTTTACTCTGCGGAGGCTTCCACAGAGGGATCGTACAGATGGCAGCTGACAAAATGTCCCGGCTCCACCTCGTAGGAAGCGGGCGCCTCGCTCTTGCAGCGCTCCATGCACATCCGGCAGCGGGTGTGGAACTTACAGCCCTTGGGGGGATTGGCGGGCGAGGGAATGCTGCCCTCCAGCAGCACCCGGTTCATCTTGATGTCCGGGTCAGGCATGGGAATGGCGCTGAACAGAGCCTGGGTATAGGGATGCAGCGGGTTGCGGAAGATGTCCTCCTTGCCGCCGGTCTCCACCAGGTTGCCCAGATACATGACGCCGATCGTGTCGGAGATATGCTCCACCACCGACAGGTCGTGGGAGATGAACAGGTAGGTCAGGCCGTGCTCCTGCTGCAGCTTCCTCAGCAGGTTGATGATCTGAGCCTGAATGGACACGTCCAGTGCCGAGACCGGCTCATCGCAGACGATGAAGTCCGGGTTCAGAGCCAGCGCCCGGGCGATGCAGATACGCTGCCGCTGGCCGCCGGAGAACTCGTGGGGATACCGAT
>JAQXNQ010000419.1 GCA_029098085.1 Oscillospiraceae bacterium | reverse complement strand
CTGGCGGCAGCTGAAAGCCGCCGGTGCGGAGCACTGTTTTGTCATCCAGATCGGCCATTTCAACTACCTGCTCCATCCGGAGGGAAGAAATGGCGCAGACGGTGAAACGCTGGACAGGCGCTACGGCGTCATCCGGCAGGCCCAGCAGCAGCTCTGCGAAAGCCGGGAGGATCTGACCCTGGCAGCCAGTCTGGAACCGTACCTGCAGCTGATGAAGGACAGCTTCCATTATCATCAGGAGGCCTATAATCAGGTGGGCGAGGAGGCGGGCCGTGCCGCGGGTCTCTGGAGGGAGCAGCATGATCGGTCTGTGCAGGGATAAGCAGGAGCTTCTTGCTTTCTTGGATACATATATCAGAGCCGGAGGTCTCCTGACCCGAACGCCGGAACAGCTGCGGCTCGAGCTTAAGAGCTGTCTTTCCCACCCGGATGATTTTGTGCTGGGCGTCTGGGAAGACGGCGTGCTGCGGGGCGTTTTCCCCGTCTTTTCGGAACCGGAGGAGCGGTACCTGGAGCTGCTTGCCGCTCTGTCAGGGGAGGAGACGGTCTGTATGGCGGTGCTGGACAGGCTGCAGCAAACCCACGACGGCTTTTCGCTGGACTGTGTACTGCACCCGGATCAAGCTCCCATGCGCAGTGCTCTCCGGCGGGCCGGCGCCGCCTTTGAGCCGGTGCAGCGGATGCTGCGGCTGCAGCGGTTCTTCCCCGCGCCTCCCGATCAGAGAGTCAGCCGCCTGAATCCTGAGCATCAGGAAGAATACCGGGCGCTGCACAACAGGGACTGCTACTGGACGGCAAACCGGATCCTGCAGCAACCGGAGCTCTTCTCGGTCTTTATCGCTCTGAAGGAAGGGACTGTCTGCGGATATCTGGACTGTACACATCATCGGGCCGAGAATGAAATCTACGATCTCTTTGTCCGGGAGGACTGCCGCCGGACGGGGCTGGGCCGTGCGCTTCTGGCAGCAGCGCTGCGCGAAAATGCGCCGGCCGGCATGATCGCGCTGACCAAGGAGGGCTCGCCAGCCGAAGCTCTTTTCCGGACGGCGGGCTTTACTGATGAGGAAAACGGACGCAGCATCACGGCACATCTGAAGCTGAAAGCGGCCAGCACTGCCTTCTCTTCGGATGGCTGGGAAGAATAGAAATACAAGCAGACGAGGTGAGACGATGTTTTTCTTTTACACCAATCCGATTCTGATCGCCGCGGCGGTCATTCCCGCCATTTTTCTGCTGGTGCAGGTCTACCGGGCCGACCGTCTGGAACGGGAGCCGCCGATGCTGCTGCTCTCCCTTGTACTCTACGGCATCATTGCCACCGGCTTTGCCATGATCACCGAACGGATCGGAAGCACCCTGCTGGGCATTCTGTTTGATCCAAACTCCCTGGCTTACCGATTGCTGATGTATTTCGGCGTAGTGGCCGTCTCGGAGGAAGGGTTCAAGTATCTGCTGCTGAAAAACCGCACCTGGCGCTCCCCCGCCTTCAACTGCCAGTTCGACGGCGTGGTGTACGCGGTTTTCGTCTCGCTGGGCTTTGCTCTGTGGGAGAACATCGGCTATGTGCTGCGTTACGGCTTCGGAACCGCCGTGGTACGAGCTCTGACCGCCGTCCCGGGTCATGCCTGTTTCGGCGTCTTTATGGGCGCCTGGTACGGACTGGCGCGCCGCCTTGCCAACGCAGGCCGCAGCGGTTCCTCCAAATTCTGCCGCTTTCTTTCTTTTGCGATTCCCGTTTTCATGCACGGCTGTTATGACTTCATTGCGACTTCTCCGTCCATGCATTACGGATGGGCTTTTGTGGCCTTTGTGGCCGTGATGTTCCTGATTGCGTTCATAGTAATCCGGAGGATGTCGAAAAACGATCTTTATATTTCGTACGGAGGGCCGTTTTACGGGTAAAGCGGTGCACAGACACGGACGAAGCAAAAGCCGGTTCCTGACAGCAGGAGCCGGCTTTTTGGCGGAAAAGACGCTTTTCAGCGCACACACATCAAGGCATTGTCGTCCCTTCGGACATTTCTTCATCCATATCTTCATCGCAGAGTTCGTATCCCATCTCCTCCGCTTTGGCGAGCAGCATCTCCCGGATCTGAGCAAGCTGCTTTGCATATCGCTCTGCTGCATCCATACCGGAAAGGAAAGGATCTGCTTTTGCAGCAGCGCAAATCCGATCCCGCTCAGCCAGCAATTCAGGACATTCCTCACCGCTGCGGCGGTTCATTTGCTCATAGATATCGTAAACGCTTTCAAGGGTAGCCTCCAGCAGAATCTCGTCAGCGCATTCGCTGACCCACTGGCCATGCAAAAAGATTTCTCTGCCTTCATCACAGACAACAATCTCCGCATCTGCGGCTTCAAGACCGCCCGGACCGCAAGCCATCCCTTCGTCCGTATTGGCCATCAATCGGCGGCTGAGCTCAATGATATCATTTCTGTTCATTTTCACATCTCCCTGCTGTTTTCATAATACACACGCCTTCTCACTCATTTTTGGCTCGCCCTCCGTCAGTACACATCGACAGATTCCGGAATGCCCGATGAAATGAAGGATCACCGACGATCTCAAACATTTCAGGCGGGACGAGATAGTCTTCATCGAGCTCTGTCATGATGCGATACCAGCCTTTTTCAATGGAAATCACGTTGTATTCCCTGCCCTTCTCCAAAGCCACGAGGTCAGGACCGATATACCTTACCTTCATTCCCGTCAATCCTTTGCACTTTTTTAGTCCGTGCCCTCTGCCTGGAGCGCGGAGGTTAATCGTCGTCTTCCAGCAGTTCCTCCGGTGTCACGCCGTACAAACCGGGCTTTTTCAGCTTTAGAAAATCCCAGAACGATGCGTCCGGGTGCGCTTCATGATAGTCGAGAATATCCCGGGCAGAAATTGAGCCTATCTGAATGCTGAGCATCTGCATCTCCACATCCTCAGGCAGGACAATATCCTTTTTGGGCTTTTGCGTGGTTTCCGGGTCATCGATGTAGGTTTCCAACAGCCTTCTGACCTGCTGCAGCAACGGATCCTTTTCCATTCTCGTCACTCCCTTGTTTCCATTCCAACTTTTGCCTTTGCACCTAAAAACAGCATGTACCATCCCGTCAATTTGCTTTTCTTCTTTCTCCGTTTCTACGTGGATGACTCCGTGGATCAGCCTGACATCGTTGGACTTCATCCGCATGTTCTGTCTGAACAGAATCTCCTGTTCGCCGGGATTTTCAGCGCACAGGTCGGCCGCCTTCTTTTGGGCGATGATATGCCGTTCCACGTTCGGATTGCTGTGAGGCCCTTCATCGGTAAAGATTCACCCGTAATTTCAGTATAGCACAGCTTCGCCCAACCCGCAATCTTTCTCACGGCATCAGGCCAAACAGCAGCCTCTCAGCCCGATCAGCTCAGGGCTGGCATAATCATTTATCAGCTTCTCTTATGGGAGCTTCCGGCAGCGGGTTCTTCTTCGGCTCTGCGGTTTTATGGATGCTCTGACGTTACGGCGTATAATTTGATCTCTATCCACGCTCCCCGTGTGGGGAGCGACTCTGTTGTAAACGGGCTGCTCGCCAATGTTAGCGAATTTCTACCCACGCTCCCCATGTGGGGAGCGACACCCCCGGTAGATCCGCCAGTCCGCCGGAATCGGATTTCTACCCACGCTCCCCATGTGGGGAGCGACAGATCAATG
>JAQXNQ010000418.1 GCA_029098085.1 Oscillospiraceae bacterium | reverse complement strand
GCCTCCATGATATCGCCTGCCGTCTGCACGCCCACATCCGACATGATCAGGGTCTCTTCCAGTTCTTCCAGAAAATCCTCGTCGATTTTGGTGAAGGAATGAATGACGCCCTCCACCTTTTTCATCATGGACTCCTTGGTTTTGCGAAGTCCTTCTTTGATTTTATCGAAAAATCCCATCAGGCTTCCTCCTTTTGCGAAGCGGTTTGATTCCCGTTATCCGAATCCCGGGACAGCTCGGTGACCTTCAGCTCCAGCAGCTTGGACACGCCTTGCTCCTGCATGGTCACGCCATACAGCACATCGGCCTCCTCCATGGTGCCGCGGCGGTGGGTAATCAGAATGAACTGCGTCTTCTGACAGATGCCACGCAGATAAGCCGCGTACCGGTTGACGTTCACATCATCCAGAGCCGCCTCGATCTCGTCCAGCACACAGAAGGGCGCGGGGCGCACCTTCAGAATGGCAAAGTAGATGGCGATGGCCACGAAGGACTGCTCGCCGCCGGAGAGAGCCGCCAGATTCTTGATGATCTTTCCCGGAGGCTGCACCATGATCTCAATGCCGCAGCCCAGCACATCGTTTTCATCCTCCAGCCGCAGCTCGGCGCTGCCGCCGCCGAACAGCTCCCGGAAAATCTCGCCGAAATACCGGTTGATGGCGGCAAAATTCTCTTTGAAGATCCGCTCCATCTCCTTCGTCAGATCCTGAATCAGCCTGAGCAGCTCATCCCGGGCGTTGGACGCGTCCTCCACCTGCTCCTTCAGGAAGGTATACCGGGCGGAGACCTCCTTGTACTCCTCAATGGCCGACAGATTGACGCTGCCCATGGCGCGGATCTTCCCCTTGATGCTGCTCAGCTCTCGGGAAGCGGCGGCCGGATCCTCCATCGGCTCCGCCAAAGCGGAAGCCTCGCTGCGGGTCAGCTCGTATTCTTCCCACAGCTTCCGGATGACGGCGTCGTAGTCCTTCTGGGCCGCCAGCTTCTGTTCGTCCAGTCTTGCCAGCTCGGCTGCGGCCTTCTCCTTACGGGCGGAGACCTCACCGGCCTGCTGCCGCAGACTGCTGGCCTCTGCCTCCGCGTCGGTCTGCCGCTGCCGGGCTTCTTCGATCTTTCCGCCGTACTCTTCCATCCGGCGAAGGCAGTCTTCGCTTTCCTCGCCCAGCCGCACGCCGGACAGGCGCAGCTCCTCCGCCGTCACTTGCAGGCTTTCCTTCTGCTTGAGCAGGCGGTCAGCCTCATCCCTGTCGGCGAATTTCTGCCGGCGCAGCTCGTCGGCGTCCCGGCGGGCAGTCTCCAGATCCTTCTGAAGAGCCACCTCCCGCACAGTACAGTCGGAAATGGCTGCAGTCAGCTCCTCCCGGCGGCGGGTCATATCGTTTTCCCTGCCCTGATGGGCCGAAAGCTTTTCCTTCAGATCTTCGTTTTCAGCGGAAGCGAGAGCCAGTTCCTCCCGGGCCTCCGCCATCTTCTTCTGCTGCGCCTCGATACGCCCGGTGCTCTGGGCCTTCTGCTGCTCCAGCTGCTGCCTGCGCTGGGAAAGCTGCTGACGGTTCATCTCATAGCGCTTCTTGTCGCCGGAGAAGCGAACCGCATCCTCACCGGCCACGATCAGTTCGGATTTTGCGCCCTCGATCTGAGCCCGCAGTCTGCCGATCTCGGAGGCCAGTTCACTGCCCTGCCGGGCCAACTCTTCCTTTTTCTCGTGCAGAACCTGACTTTCCTGCTGCAGCCTTTCTGCCTCGTTTTTGCGGCTGAGGATGCCCCGTTCCCGGGAGGCGCTGCCTCCGGTAAAGGAGCCTCCTGCATTGACCTGCTGCCCATCCAGGCTCACCACCCGGAAACGGTAGCCATATTTCTTCGCAATGGCGGCGGCTGCATCCAGATCCTCGGCAATGACAATCCGCCCCAGCAGGGAGCGGATGATTCCCTGATACTCCGGCAGACAGGTCACCAGCTCGGCGCCCAGCCCCACAAAGCCGGGACAGTCCTCCAGTCCCCGTTCCTGCAGAAGATTTCCCTTCACTGAGGTTAAAGGCAGGAAGGTGGCGCGGCCCGCCTTTTCCTGCTGCAGCCGGCGGATACAGGCCTTGGCCACATTTTCATCCGCCACGACAACGTGCTGCAGAGAGCCGCCCAGCGCAGTCTCCATCGCCACGGCGTACTCCTCCCTGACCGAAACCAGGCTGGCCACTGTGCCGTGGATTCCCTTCTGACTGCCGTTTTTCTGCCAGCGCATGACCGCCCGGACGCTGTCCGCAAAGCCTTCCAGACTCTGCTCCAGATCCAACAGGAGTCTGGCCCGCTGCAGCTTTTCCTTTTCAGCCAGATCCAGCTCCTGATGCCGCTGCTTCAGCTCGTCATATTTGGTCTGACGGCCCTTCAGCTTCAGCTCGTAGCCGGCGATGGTATTCTTCAGAGAAGCCTTTCGCTCTTCGATTTCCCGGAGCAGGCCGTCAATGCCCTCCATGGTTTCAGCCTCGGAGGAGAGCTGTGCTTCCAGCGCTCCGATCTCCTGTTCACCGGCAAGCAGACGCTCCTGCTCATCCTGAATGGCGTTCTGCAGGGTGATGATGGTCATGTTGTGACGGGAAATGTCCAATGCCAGCTGTCCGGCCCGCTCATTGAGGGCAAACAGAGCCTGATCCGCTTCCCTGCCCTGCCGGGTCAGCTCTTCCAGACTCTGCTGCAGGGCCTGGGCCTCCTGCTTCAGCCCATCCAGCTTGTCCTGCAGCTGCAGCGCCTGCGCTTCCCGCTCCTGAATGGCCTCCTCCTGCTGACGGGAGGTCTGTTCCTGCCGCTTCAGGGCTTCCTCCGTCCGGGCGATATTTTCCCGCACATGAGCCAGCTCATTTTCTTTTACGGCAGCCTGCGCCTTCAGCTCGGAGGAACGGGTCTGCAGATTTTCCCGGATGCGGCGGTACTCATCACTTTTGGCAACCCAGCTGTTGCGCCGCTCATAGGCCTGCTGAATCTGCTGCTCCACCCGCTCCGCTTCAGCGCTGAGCCGCTGCTCCTCTCCCCGGGCGATCAGCAGACGGTTTTCCTGTTCCTTCAGGACAGCGCTGCACTGCTCCAGCGTTTTGAGGCAGAGAGAAACCTCCAGCACCTTTTTGCGCTCCGACAGCTTCAGAAACTCCGCAGCCTTTTCTGACTGAATCCGCAGAGGCTCCACCCGCCCCTCCAGCTCGGAGAGGATGTCGTACAGCCGAAGCAGGTTTTCCTGGGCCTGATCCAGCCGCCGCTCCGCCTCAGCCCGGCGGTAACGGTACTTGGAAATACCGGCGGCCTCTTCAAAAATCTCCCGGCGCTCCTTGCTCTTGGCGCCGACGATCTCGGCAATACGGCCCTGACCGATCATGGCGTAGCCGTCCCGGCCGAGACCGGTGTCCATGAACAGCTCGTTCAGATCCTTCAGCCGCACCTGCGCGCCGTTAATCAGATACTCACTCTCTCCCGAACGGTAATAGCGGCGGGTGATGGTCACCTCATCACTGTCCACCGCCAGCGTCCGGTCGGTGTTGTCAAAGGAAAGGGATACGGTCGCCGAGCCCTGGGGCTTGCGGGATGCAGTGCCGGCAAAGATGACGTCCTCCATCTTGCCGCCCCGGAGGGTTTTGGTGGACTGCTCGCCCATGACCCAGCGGATGGCGTCGCTGATGTTGGATTTGCCCGACCCGTTGGGGCCCACCACAGCGGTCAGGCCGGTATTGAAGGTGATTTTCGTTTTATCAGGAAAGGATTTGAAACCCTGGATCTCCAACGATTTTAAAAGCATGGTCTGCGTCCTTTCTGGTCAGTTTCATTGTCAGGGAGCAGCTGCCGCTGTCCTTCGCTCAGGGAAGGATCCTCCAGCAGACGGATGGAATATCCCATCTGCCGCCAGTGCAGAAGGTTCTGCCTTTTCTGTCCCGCCGTCCGGGAGCGATCCCGGGGTGCAATCCGCAGCTGCAGCGCCGCTCCCGGAGAAAAGGCCGCCAGTGCCCTGTCCACCTCCTGCCGGATCAGAAAGCTCTCGCAGAGCTCCCGGAAGGCGGGGTGATAAGGCCCCGCCAGCAGATTTCGCTCCAGCGAGGCCTCAGCGTGCAGCCCCATCCGGATCACCCGTACCCCCTGCTCCTCAAACAGCGGCAGCAAGGGCGCGCAGCGCTCCACCGCCTGCTCCAGCGTCAGGGGCGTGTAGACGCCGCTTCGGTACCAATCCGCCAGCTGCGTCCCCTCCACCACCACGGCGGGATAAATCCGGACCGTATCCGGCTTCAGGGAAAGCAGCCTTTCCGCTGTCTCCCGGGCGCCTTCAGGCCCCTCGCCGGGAAGACCGACCATCATCTGCAGTCCCAGTGAAAGGCCCGCCCGATGAATCAGCGCAGCTGCCCGCTTTGTATCGACAGCCCGGTGTCCCCGGCCGTTTTGCAGCAACACCCGGTCGTCCATGGACTGGGCGCCCAGCTCCACCGCTTTTCCTCCGTACCACTGGAAAAGGTCAAGGATTTCCTCTGTCACGCCGTCCGGACGGGTGGAGCAGCGGATACCGGCAGAGAGACCCCGCTCCACATAGGGAAAGGCCGCCCGCAGATAACGTTCCATCTCCTCCCGGGGCAGACAGGTGAAGCTGCCGCCGAAAAAGGCGATCTCGCTTTGGTGTGACTGGGGAATAGAAAACGCCCGCTCCAGCTCCCGGGCGATCCGCTCCGGGTTCACCGGCTCTATCTCCCCCGAAATGGCCCGCTGGTCACAGAAGCTGCAGCGATGAGGGCAGCCCCGATGGGGAATGAAAAAGGCGATGGTTCCCTTTTTCATTTACAGGTCGTAGCCCATGAGGCGAAGGGCCTCCCGGGCGGCGTTCTGCTCCGCCTGCTTTTTGCTGCTGCCCTCGCCCCGTCCGATGACATTGGAGTTCAGCAGTACCTCAGCGGTGAAGATCTTGGCGTGATCGGGGCCCTTTTCCTCCACCATCACATATTCGATCTTCTCTTCCCGGTTCTGCTGAATGATTTCCTGCAGAGCCGTTTTATAGTCCGCCAGCGGAGTGGCTTTGTGGATGTCCAGATCCCTGGGAATAAAGCCCAGCACAAATTTCTGGGCGATTTCGTAGCCGCCGTCCAGATACATGGCGGCAATGACCGCTTCAAAGGCGTCGGCCAGAATGGAGGGACGCTGCCGTCCGCCGGTCAGCTCTTCGCCCTTGCCCAGCAGCAGGTATTTGCCCAGATCCAGCTGATCCGCGAAAACATCCAGTGCCTTTTCGCAGACCAGGCTGGCCCGCAGCTTGGTCAGCTCGCCCTCGGGGATGTCCTTATAGGTCAGAAACAGATGCTTCGCCACAATGACCGACAGCACCGAGTCGCCCAGGAATTCCAGCCGCTCGTTGTTCCTGCCGTGCTTCTTGCCTTCATTGGCGTAGGAGGAGTGGGTCAGGGCCTGCCGCAGCAGCTTGGGATTGCGGAAGGTGTAGCCGATCTTCTGCTGCAGCTCCTGCAGCAGCTCGTTTTCCATGGCTTCTGTCATATGCTTTCACTCGCTTTCTGTACGCGGGCCGCTTCTCATGGCCGGGGAAAAGAAGCTTTTCCAAAGCCATCAAAAGCAGCGCCTTTGATGTATTCGTGTGTTGAGCCGTCCTTCGCCCGAAGGCTGTTTACCGCATGCCCAGTTCAGCCGACAGAGCGGCAAAACGCGCCTGTTCCTTTCGGCTGACAGCAGCCGCCGGATCATATAGGCCATGCTGGAGCACATCGGCATCGATCAGGATTTCCGACAGCAGCGGATGGAGCCCCGCCTTGTCGCTGTGCTCGTAAATGGCTCTGCAAATGCGGTGCTGCTCGCCGGGCGTGACGCCGACTGCCTGCAGCACCGTGCGTGCAAGGGGCGGGCAGCGGTGGGCGTGATCCTTTATGTCGCCGGAGATATAGCCGTAATAATCGTGGAGCATACCCGCCATGGCGGCCAGCTCCGGATCGGCGCCCCGGCACCGGGCCAACATGACCGCCAGGGTGGACACGCCGTACAGATGCTGATACGCCTCCCGGGAAGGGTTCAGCCTTTCCAGCACCGCATCCACGATCACCCGCAGCCTCTCCAGACGGCTCATATCATCAGAGAAGGCAGCAGCCTTTTCAGCGGCAATGCCATTGGCCAGAGCGATCCGGGGAGCCGTCTCGGGAGGCCACTGAAGCTGCAGATTCTCCAGACAAACCGCTCCGAAAATCAAATCCTCCAGCGCATTGGCGGCCCGCTCCCGCACCGCTCTCCGCCGCTGAACCGAGCTGCCGTCCTGCTTTCGGAGGCTGAAATAAACGCCGCTGTCCGCCTCCACCGAAATGGTGTGCAGCGGTTTTCCGGCGCAGGGCGGACCCTTGGGCTCGTCCACCAGATAAAACTGCCAGGAAGCGGGCTGGCCCTCCCGGTCGTCGCCCGAGAGCACCCGGCCGTCCGGCAGCGCCGCGGCAAAACCGGTGACCCACTGGCAGAGGGTGGAGCCGCCCATCTCATGGGCGACAGCCCTGTAATGGGCCAGCATTTCCTCATCGGAAAGCCGCCGGTTCTCCACCCGCCGGACATGAAGTCCCGGCTGACGGGGATCGTCCATGGGCAGATCGAGAAAGTAAAGCCCCGAATCGAAGGAAAGGGTGGGCAGTCCGGATGCCGCGCAATAGGCCTGCGCTTTGATGACGGCGTTTTCGGCGGGCGTCTGCCCGTTTTCGTCCGGATCAATGGCATAGCCTTCCCCGCTGACCGCCGTCATCCCCCGCTTTTCCAGCAGCTCCACCATGTCCTGCACCTTTCCGGGATTGCCGGTGCCGATGAGGATCTGCCGCATCAGGCCTGTTCCTCAGCAGACTGCTCTGCCTTCAGTGCCGCCAGCGCGGTCTCAATCTCACCGGTGACATTGGCTGCGGCAAAATCCCGGGCCTGTCGGATGGCGTTCTTGAAGGCCTTGGCATTGGAGCTGCCGTGCGCCTTGATGACCGGCTTTGCGGCGCCCAGCAGCGGCGCGCCGCCGTACTCGGTGTAGTCCATGGATTTCTTGAAGTCCTTGATCTTCTTCATGGTCAGCAGCGCCGCCAGCTTGCCGCCGAGGCCCTCCATGAAGATCCCCTTGATCTTTTTGGAGAACATGGAGCCCAGACCCTCGGTGAGCTTCAGGATGATGTTGCCGGTGAAGCCGTCGGCCACCGCCACATCCACCGCTCCTGCGGGAATTTCCCGGGCCTCCACGTTGCCGGTGAAGTTGACGGGCGCCTTCTGCAGCATGGCATAGGCGCCCAGCTGCAGCTCGCCGCCCTTGGTATCCTCGGTGCCCACGTTGACCAGACCCACCCGGGGATTGTTCACCTTCTGCACCTTTTCCATATAGATACTGCCCATGATGCCGAAATGGGTCAGAGTCTCGGGCTTGCAGTCCAGATTGGCACCGGCGTCCATCAGCAGATAGCAGCCGTTGATGGTAGGAATGACGGTGGCCAGTCCGGCCCGCTTGATGCCCTTGATCCGCTTGATGATGAAGTTGGCTCCCACCACAATGGCACCGGTGGAGCCGCCGGACACAAAGGCGTCGCCCCTACCCTCCTTCAGAAGGTTAAAGGCCACCGCCATGGAGGACTGGGATTTGGCCTTGAGCAGACTCACCGGATCATCGTGCATGTCGATCACATCGGGGGCATGAACGATTTCGATATTCTTCAGGGAAACCTGGTTCTCAGCCGCTGCGACCCGGAGCTTCTGCTCGTCTCCGGTGACGATCAGCTCCACGCCGTACTCCTCCACCGCCAGGGCGCAGCCCTGCAACACGCTGAGAGGGGCGTTGTCCCCACCGAAGCCGTCTACGATAATTTTCATATTTTTCCCGCCTTTCTCTTGTCAGGAGGGCTGACCTGGCAGCTGAATGTCCAGTGTTCCCTCCGCCTCACGCCCCACCATCTTCACCCGCCAGCGTCCTTTGGACAGGTCGCCGGTCCAGGAAAAATCGCTTTCTCCCGCCGAAGCGTCATAAAAAACCGTCACATCACTCTCCGAGATCAGCACTAGCTTGAATTCCCCGGAGCGGATGTCCGCACAGCCCGACAGGGTCACGGTGCCGTCCGCCGGCTCGTCCAGCGAATCCCACAGGGTGTCGGCGCCGGTGAACTTTCCGAACCCGGCTGTATAGCGGTCATCCGTTATCGTCTTGTTGTTGTCGCCGTACCAGTAGCTGTCCGCCGCCATCAGCACCTGGGGCTCCGCGTCGAACATCGAGAGCTGAAATTCGCTGGGGCCGCATCCAGCCAGCACAGCACACAGGGCAAATGCAGCCGTAAACAGCAGTGCCTTCAGATACTTCCGCGCCTTCACAGCGTCGGCCCCCCTTCCGGCAGACCGATGCGCTGCAGCTCCTGCCGTAGGGACGCCATGGCCCGCTCCGCCAGAACGCCATACCGCTCCTTCTTGTCCCGGATCCGCTCCGGCAGGGGCGGCAGAATGCCCATATTGGCGCCCATGGGCTGGAAATCCCCCAGTTCATTGACCACATGGTCGGACAGGGCGCCCAGCATGGTATCGTGGGGCAGCTGCAGCTCCGGCAGGCCCAGCAGCCTTCTGGCCAGATGATGCCCGCAGAGCAGACCGCTGGCCGCCGACTCCATATAGCCCTCCACACCGGTCATCTGTCCGGCGAAATACAGGCCGTCGTGCCCCTTCAGCCGGAAGGTGCGGTCCAGCAGCCGGGGGGAATCCAGGAAGGTGTTGCGGTGCATGACGCCGTACCGGACAAACTCAGCCTCCTGCAGGCCGGGAATCATGGAAAAGACCCGCTTCTGCTCGCCCCACTTCAGGTTGGTCTGAAAGCCCACCAGATTGTACAGGGTGCCCGCCTCGTTTTCCTTCCGCAGCTGCACCACCGCCCAGGGACGGTGGCCGGTGCGGGGATCCCGCAGGCCTACCGGCTTCAGGGGGCCGAAGCGGATGGTATCAGGGCCGCGCCGGGCCATGACCTCCACCGGCATGCAGCCCTCATAGACCCGGAAGCTCTCCTTGTCGAAGGCGTGAAGCTCGGCGCTCTCCGCCGAAACCAGAGCATCATAGAAGGTCTCGTACTCCTCCTTGTTCATGGGACAGTTGAGGTAATCGTCCTCTCCCCGTCCGTACCGGGAAGCGGCGAAAACGATGCTGCGGTCGATGCTGTCGGCCGTGACGATGGGAGCGGCGGCATCAAAAAAGCTCAGCCGTCCGCTGCCGGTGACACGGACGATCTCCTCTGCCAGCGGGCCATCCGTCAGGGGGCCGGTGGCCACAATGACGGGCTCCTCCCCGATGGAAACGGCCTCGCCTTCTTCCACCCGGATCCGGGGATTTTCCCGGATTCTGCGGGTCACCAGATCGGAAAAGCGGTATCGATCCACCGCCAGTGCGCCGCCAGCTGCCACGGCTGTCTCTTCGGCGCAGGGCAGGATCAGCGAGCCCAGCAGCCGCATTTCCTCCTTCAGCAGTCCGGAGGCGGAATCCAGCCGGGAGGCCTTCAGTGAATTGGAGCAGACCAGCTCGGCCAGTCCGTCGTATTTATGGGCCGGTGAATGCTTCAGAGGCTTCTGCTCCCGCAGCGTCACCGAAAAACCGTATTTTGCCAAAATCCAGGCAGCCTCACAGCCTGCAAGGCCGCCGCCAATCACAGTAATTTCCATAGACTTCAAGGATCAGGCTTCCTCCTCCGCGCCCTTTTTGCTGTCCACCGGGCGCTGATAGGTGCACTCCGGGTTGGAGCAGTGAATATGGGCGCCGCGGCCCAGCTTTTTCAGCAGGGTCTTGCCGCACTGAGGGCAGTTTTCGGCAATGGGCGTGTCCCAGGTCATAAAGCCGCAGGTGGGGTTATGCTCACAGCCGAAGAATTTCTTGCCCTTTTTGGATTTCTTCTCCAGAATCTTGCCGCCGCACAGGGGACAGGCGCCGGGCGCTTCCACGGCGATCCGCTTGGTGTTGCGGCATTCGGGGAAGCCGGGGCAGGCCAGGAATTTGCCGTAGCGGCCCAGCTTGATGACCATGTTGCGGCCGCATTTTTCGCAGACGATGTCGGTTTCCTCATCGGGCACCTTCATCCTGACGTCCTTCATCTCTTCCTCGGCCTTGTCCAGACTCTTGGCGAAGTCGCCGTAGAACTCCTCCAGCGTCCTGACCCAGGGCTTCTTTCCTTCACCCACCAGGTCCAGATCGCTTTCCATATGGGCAGTGAAGGCGGCGTCCACCACGGTGGAGAAATGCTCCTTCATCAGGCTGGTGGTGATCTCGCCCAGGGTGGTCGGCACCAGCTGCTTGCCCTCCCGTTCGATATAATGCCGATCCAGAATGGTGGTAATGGTGGGCGAATAGGTGGACGGACGGCCGATGCCGTTTTCCTCCAGCACCTTGATCAGGGACGCCTCGGTGAACCGGGCGGGAGGCTGGGTGAAGTGCTGATTGCCGTCCAGGGAGGAAACCTTCAGGGGATCCCCCTCCTCCAGAGGCGGTAAAACGCCCTCCTTTTCCTCTTCCTCGTCCTTTCCCTCCACATAGAGGATGGTAAAGCCGTCAAATCTGACGGTAAAGCCGCTGGCCTTGAAGAGATAGGCGCCGGCATTGACATCCACAGCCACCGTATTATACTCCGCGTTGGCCATCTGGCTGGCGATGAACCGCTCCCAGATCAGCTTGTACAGCTTATACTGATCGGTGGTCAGACTTTCCTTCACCTTGTCGGGAGAAAGCTCCGGCATGGTGGGACGGATGGCCTCGTGGGCATCCTGAGCGTTGCCCCGGCTCTTGAAAATCCGGGGAGACGCGGGCAGATACCGCTCACCGTACTGCCCGGAAATAAAGGACGCGGCAGCGGCTCTGGCCTCGTCAGAGATCCGCAGCGAGTCGGTACGCATATAGGTGATCAGACCCACAGCGCCCAGCTGAGGAAGCTCAACGCCTTCATACAGCTCCTGAGCGGCCTTCATGGTTCGCCGGGACTGGAAATTCAGCTTGCGGGAAGCCTCCTGCTGCAGGGTGGAGGTGGTGAAGGGCGGCGCGGGCGATTTTTTCCGGATGCCCTTTTTGATCTTGCCCACCGTAAAGGCGGCGCTCTTCAGATCCTCCAGAACGGCATCGGTCTCTTCTTTGGTCTTCAGCTCCAGTTTCTGACCGTCCCGACCGTAGAATTTGGCCAGGAAGGATTTGCGGGAAGCCTTGCCGATGAGCTTGGCCTCGATGCTCCAGTACTCCTCCGGCACAAAGGCGCGGATCTCCTCCTCCCGGTCAACGATCATCCGCACCGTCACCGACTGAACACGGCCGGCACTGAGTCCGGGGCGAACCTTTTTCCACAGAAAGGGAGACAGCTTATAGCCCACGATCCGGTCCAGAATCCGGCGGGCCTGCTGGGCGTTGACCAGATCCATATCAATCTGCCGGGGATGGGCCATGCCCTCCTGAACGCCGCTTTTGGTGATCTCGTTGAAGGTAACCCGGTTTTCCTCGTCCACATCCAGCTTCAGAATATGAGCCAGATGCCAGGAAATGGCCTCTCCCTCCCGGTCAGGGTCGGTGGCGAGATAAATTCTGTCGCATTTTTTCGCGGCCTCCCGCAGTGCCTTGATGGTATCGGACTGCCGCTTGATGTTCAGGTATTTGGGGGTAAAGCCATTATCCACGTCCACGCCCAGGCTGCTTTTGGGCAGATCCCGCACATGACCCATGGACGCCATGACCTCGTAATTTCTTCCAAGATATTTTTTGATGGTCTTCGCCTTGGCGGGCGACTCCACAATAACCAGATTCCGCATGTATTCCTTCCTTTCGTGCATTGACCGGATTGAATTTCCGGCATCCTCTCGGACACGGAGCAGAAAACGCCGGGCGTTTTCTCTTCCGTATCTGAGAAAGCCCGGGGACGAAGGCGAAGCGGATGATGCTCCGCTTTCCGTCCCCGGTTTGGATCTATCAGATTCTTTCGCCGCAATGAGGGCAATGAGACAGCTTTCCGCTTTGGAACGGGAGATGCCCGCCGCAATGGGGGCAGCGCCCATACTTCCACTGCACCAGGGCAGCCGCGATCACCAGCACCACCGCCGCTGCCAGAAGCACCAGCGTCAGCATTTCCGATTCCCGCAGCACGATGCTCAGCACGCCGAAAACACAGGCCCCGATGCAGAGACCGTTATACAGCTTTCTGCCGCTTTGATTGTCCACAGGCATCCTCCTCAGCTGCGTTCATAGCGCTGTCCGGACAGAGCCCGAACCAATCCCAGCAGCTCCAGCTCGGTCAGCAGCGCCAGCAGTTCGTAAGGAGCCGCCTCTACGCAGGTGAGCAGATCCTCCACATGAGCAGGGCCCTCCTCCAGCCGCTTCAGAATTTTCCGCTGATTCTCCGAAAGCTCCTCCGGCAGCGGAGCAGGCGAAACAGGCGTCTCCTCCGGCTGTGGAGCGGCAGGTGCAGCGGGCTGCTCTTCCGGCTGCGGAACCGTGACCTCTTCCGGCTTTTCTGCCGAAACCGCAGCGGGATCCGGCTTGCTCCGGACGGCAGTCCTTCTGCCGACAGACGGCGGCGTCATGTTTTCCGCCGGGAGCCTTTGCTGATCCACAGCGGGGCCGAAGCGCTCCAGATATTCATCCAGAATATCCCGGGCAGAAAAGATCACCCGCGCGCCGTCCCGGATCAGGGACGCGGAGCCCATGCAGTCCGGCGAAAAAATATCGTTCGGCGGCAGACAGAACAGCTCCTTGCCCTGCTCCACCGCATGATCCGCCGTCAGCAGCGCGCCGCTGCGCACCGGAACCTGCGTCACCAGGACACCCTCCGACAGAGCCGCAATCAGCCGGTTGCGGACGCGGAAATAGCCCGAATCCTTGCCGGTACCGGGCGGAAGCTCACTGATCAGGGCGCCGCCCCGCTGCAGCATGGCCTCCCGCAGCTCCCGGGTTTCCACAGGATAGTTGACGCCGAAGCCGCAGGCCAGTACGCCCACCGTCCGGCCGCCTGCCCGCAGAGCGCCCCGATGGCCGTATTCATCGCAGCCAACGGCACAGCCGCTGACAATCACCGCACCGGCCCGGGCCAGCTGATAGCTGATGTTGCCGGTGGCCCGGCGGTAGTAGTCGCTGACCCGGCGGGTTCCCACCACGCCGATGGTCAGAGCGTCATCCAGATTGCTCAGGTCCCCCTGATAGTAGAGCACCGGCGGCGGAGAATCAATCTCCCGAAGACGGCGGGGATAGGCCGGATCCTCCATAGTCAGCAGCTCCACCTCCAGCTTCTGACAGTCGGTCAGCACCTTTTCCGCAGAAGCCAGAGAAACCGTCCGAAGCCGGTGCAGATCGGCAGAGGTGAGAAAGGGCAGACCGGGATCCTGCCGTTTTTCATAGAGGGCTTCCGGATCCATGTGCTCCAGAGCCAGCAGCATCCTGCGGTTAGCCGGAGGAAAGCAAAGGGTCAGCCAGATCCAGTACAGTACCTTGTCGTTCATAGAGCGGCACCTCTTTCAGGCAGTCAGGTTTCAGATTCTTCCAGGCTGGAGTGGGTGAACAGCAGAGCGTTCTGCTTCTCCCAGTCCCGCTTCATGTTGTAGTGAAACTTTCCCCGGTAGGCTTCGGTCAGCTCTTCGGGGGTCACGCCCATGCAGAGCATGACGTCGTTGAGGTACATGAACACATCGCAGAGCTCCTCCAGAAAGCAGGAGCGCACCTCTCCCTGCTCAAGCATTTCGTCCAGACCCTTCTTTTTGAAAATGGCGACAATCTCGCCCATTTCCTCAAAGGTCCAGAGCAGCTGATCCTTTGCACGTCCGGGAACCAGGCCGCCCCATTCGGGATGACGGGCCTGCAGCTCCTCCTGCAGGCGGAACATCTCGGAAAAATCCATCACAGACATCTGCTTCACCTCACTGTTCATAGACCATTTTGTCCGGCGTCCAGTCCTTCAATACCCGTGCCATATCGGCGCCGTAGGCTTTGGCCTTCGGCAGGCTGTGCTCCCGGTAATTGCCGCACTCAATGGCGGTGGAGCCGGGAATTTCGCCCTCATAATCCGCAATAAACGCGCAGGTATCCTGCAGCAGCCGGATCACATCCTCCTTGGAAACCGTATCCCGGACGATGAAATAAAAGCCGGTGCGGCAGCCCATGGGGCCCACATAGACCACCTCGCTGCTGCGCTTGGAATTGCGCACATAGGTGGCAAACAGGTGCTCAAAGGTGTGGATGCCGTCGTTTTCCAGATAGACGCCGCTGTTGGGAATGGCCATTCGCAGGTCATAGGTCACGCAGTCGCCGTCCACCCGGGACAGGTACAGACCCTTTTTCAGTTTATTATGGTTGACGCAGAAGGATTCAATCCGTTTCATATGGCACATCCTTTCAGTTTTCACGTTTCCCTGCCATTTCCCACAGCAGGATGGTGGCCGCCATGGCGGCGTTGAGGGATTCGGCGCTGCCCCGCATGGGGATGGTCACCCGCCGATCGCAGAGGGCGGCCTGCTCCGCGGAAAGGCCGTTCCCCTCGTTGCCAATGATCACCATGGAGCGTCCGGGGAAAGAAACCGCCGTCAGCGGTTCCCCCTGCCCCACCACTGCCGCAAAGCTGGTGACGGTTCCCCGGTACTGCTTGAGGAACTCCTCCATATCGGTCACCAGCACCGGCATCCGGAACAGAGAGCCCATGGCCGCCCGCAGGGTTTTGAGGTTGTACAGGTCGCAGCAGTCCCGGCTCAGCACCACGCCGCTGACGCCCATGGCATCCGCCGCCCGGATCATGGTGCCCACGTTGCCCGGATCCTGCAGGTTCCACAGGCCGAGAAGGGTCCCTTTACTGTCCATTGTATCAGGGTTTACAGGATTGTCAAGCATGGAACACACAGCATAGACGCCCTGGGGGCTCTGAGACTGGCTCAGCCGCTGCTCCGCCGGCCCGGAAATCAGAAAGCTGCGGTCTTCCAGCGCCGGAGGAAGCGCATTGCCTTCCAGCCACCGCTTTGAAACATACACCGCCCGCACCTCCACGCCGGACCGCAGGGCTTCAGACAGCAGCTTGCCCCCTTCAATGACAAAAGCGCCCTGCTCCTGCCGGTATTTCCGGGAGGCGGCAAGCTTGCCGTACTCCCGGAGGCGCTGATTATCCTTTGACACGATCTGTTCCATTTCCCGCTTCCTTCCCGGCAGCGTCCTTTTTCCCGCGCGGGAACAAGAACGAAAACCTTCCGTTAAAATGAGCAAACGCCCTGAGTCAGGGTGACCCGGGCGTAAGTCGCTGATATCTTACAGAGCAGCCTTTGCTTTCTCCACCAGAGCAGTGAAGCCAGCCTCATCATGGATGGCGATCTCAGACAGCATCTTGCGGTTGAGGGTGACGCCAGCCTTCTTCAGGCCGTACATGAACTGAGAGTAGTTGATGCCGTTCATCTTGCAGCCGGCAGAGATTCTGGTGATCCAGAGCTTTCTGAAATCCCGTTTCTTCTGCTTGCGGCCGATGTAGGCATACTGGCCGGACTTCCAGACAGCTTCCTTAGCGGTCTTGAACAGCTTGCTCTTGCCGCCCCAGTAGCCTTTGGCCAGCTTCAGGATTTTGTTTCTTCTTTTGCGAGTCGCCAGAGCGCCCTTAATACGAGCCATATTTTTTACCTCCGATATCGGTCAAACGTGAAATTTATTTGTAGGGGATCATGGTCTTGACAGTCGCCATGGTGGTGCTGTCGGCGTAAGCGCAGGCACGGAGCTGACGTTTCCGCTTGGTGGACTTCTTGGTCAGAATGTGGCGCTTGTTCATATGGGCGCATTTCACTTTACCGGTAGCGGTGATAGAGAAACGTTTCTTGGAAGCGCTGTGCGATTTGATCTTCGGCATATGGGTAATCCTCCTTGTGGTTTGAAAAACCGTTTTGGCCGGCGTTCCGGCGGTTACTTTACAGGCTTGGGGGAGATGAACATGGCCATGCTTCTGCCTTCCATCTTGGCGGGCTTATCCACCACGCCGGCTTCCAGGCAGGCGTCACGGAACCGGTCGAGGAGAGCTTTGCCCAAATCGGTGTGGGCCATTTCTCTGCCGCGAAAACGAACCGAAACCTTCACCTTATCGCCGCCGCGCAGGAACTTCAGCGCCTGACCGACTTTGGTTTCAAAGTCATGGGTATCGATGTTCATGGACATCCGGACTTCCTTGATCTCCACAACCTTCTGGTTCTTTCTCGCTTCCTTTTCCCGCTTGGTCTGCTCATACCGATACTTGCCGTAATCCATGATCCGGCAGACGTTGGGCGTTGCCTGGGGAGCAATGTCCACAAGATCCAAACCTTTTTCGATTGCCAGGGCCAGTGCCTGTCTGGTGGGCATAATGCCCAGCTGATTTCCGTCAGCATCAATGACGCGAACCTCTTTTTCACGGATCTCCTCATTGATCAGCATTTCTTTTTTGCTAATGATAAAACACCTCCAGTGCAGCCTGCAAAGCCTGCAGCCTGAGCCGCTGCTCCTTACAAACAAAACAAAAAAGCGCGAACGCAAATCGCCCGCACTCATCCCATAAACGGTCTCCCGTCTGATCCGGATATAAACCCATCTAACACGAAAGCGAAGGGTGAGAACGGCGTTCTGCTTGATTGTTACCTGATATACTATAACACAGCAAAGGCAGAATGTCAACACCTTTTCCGGAAAAAGTTCAAGGACGGAAAAACTCTGCCGCACGCTTCAGTCCCTCCGCGGTCTTGACCTCCAGCACGCAGCGGGCGCGGCAGCTCTGCACCACCGTCAGCAGCGTTGCCCAGGGGATTTCTCCCTCGCCCGGCGGCAGATGATCCTGCCGCACAGGGGTCAGGGCTGCGTCATGCAGGTGAAAGTGGATCACCCGGCTCAGCCGCGCCCGGATGAAATCACTGTCCTGATGGCCGCAGGCATAGTCATGCCCCACATCCCAGCAAAGGCCGAAAGCCTCGCTCTCCAGCAGCAGATCCACCGCCTCCCGGAGAAAGGGCGGAAAGCCGGAGGTGTTCTCCAGTGCGACCCGCACGCCGCTCCCGCCCACAGCCTGTTCCACCGCATCACGAAAGCGGCGGACGCTCTCCAGAAACAGCGGTTTATACGCCTCAAACAGAAAGACTTTTTTTCCAGGCAGGGTAAAATGCACGCCCCGGGGCAGGTGCATGACCAGGATGGGGAAACGCCAGCGGCGGGCCACCCGCAGGGCGGACAGCACCTGCTGTGTATAGGCTTCCGCCACCGGACGGCTGAAATCAAAGGGGCAGCAGTTCTCATCCAGATGGATGGTGCAGCCGATGCCGTACTGCTCCGCCAGCTTTCCAACCCCCGCGAGGCCCCGCTCGTCCGCCTGAAAGGCCGGGAGATTGGCGTTGAGCTCCACAAACTGCAGCCCCAGGGCGCGGCAGAGGGCGGCGCTTTGCTCAAAGCTTTCCAGCTCCAGCAGGGTCGGCATGCCCAGGTCCATGTTCATAGCAGGCATACGGCACCTTCCCTTCCTGATGAAGCAAAAGTATCAGCGCAGCGCTTACCGCATGATCAGCTCACTGTCGCCGGGAAGCGTGAAGGGAAGCTGCACCGGACATTCGGAATACCAGTACGCGACCGAAGTATAGTCATCGTACCGCGGGCCGGTCCAGCCCAGATTGTCCATAACCATGCGGAAGCCCTTGTGAAACCAGATCGGATCCTGAACATGCCAGCGGTAGAGCAGAAAGCGTTTCTGAGCATTATAGGTTTCGGAAGTATCGCCCAGAATGGCGTGCATGCCCACATACAGTCCCTGGAAGGTCTGATACCGGTGCAGGGCAATATCATTGCCAAATGCGTAAGCGCCGCAGAAATAATCCTCCGTACCGGTATAATTCAGGGAAGGATACTGTTCTCCGTCGATGTACATTTTTGTCTCGCCTTCCACCCAGCAGGTGTTGTGGCCGTTCATGCCGGCGGCCAGCGTTACCCCCAGAAAGCGCCCACGGCCTTCGATTCCGTCCAGCACCACATAAGAACGTCCCTTCTGCACAGGATGCTCCTGACGGTACACGCTGTGAAAGCAGCCGATATCCTCCGGCAGAGCTCCGTGCCAGCCGGTGATCATGTAATAAAGATCCCGTACCTCACGGCTCCTGTTTTCCATGGTGATCCGGCACCTTTTGCGGAAGGGCATTTCAAAATAGCTGTTATAGCCCCGTCCCGGCGCCACCAGCATCAGAGCCGAATTCAGAGTAGGATATTTTCCGTCCTCATCCGCAAAATTTTCGTCGTATGCCATTCCGAAAAAGGCGGAGAGAGGCGCTTCCACCGAGGGATACCGTGCGTCATCCCAGTAGATCCGGAGGATGAAGGAGTGTCCGATGTATCCGGTAAACCACATGTGCGTAATCATACCCGGGCCATCGGTCTCGCACAGGGTAACCGTTTCGCCCGGCTGAATACGCAAATACGCGTTCAGCTTCTCACAGTCTTTTCCCCGGGTGCCGCCGTTGCGGGCGCCTGTAGGATTTTCCGCAGAGAATGCAAAGGTTTCCCGATCCAATAATCTGTACATAGCATACACCTCTTTCTCTTCAGACAGCAGGAGGGCTGTCATTTTCTCTCTCCGAACACCTGCTCCATCATCCGCTTGCCGGTCTCCGTCGTCGCAAGGCCGCCCAGCGCCGTCTCGCGGAGAGCTGCCGGCATGGCGTTGCCCACCCGGTTCATGGCATCCACCGCGTCGTCAAAGGGAATATAGCTCTGAACGCCTGCCAGCGCCAGATCGGCAGCGGAAAGGGCGTTCATGACGCCGCCCACATTGCGCTTGATGCAGGGAATCTCCACCAGACCGGCAACCGGGTCGCAGACCAGGCCCAGGGTGTTTTTGATGGCGATGGCGGCAGCGTTGAAGCACTGCTCCGGGGTGCCGTCCAGCATCTCGGTAACGGCGGCGGCAGCCATGGCGGCAGCGGAGCCGCACTCGGCCTGACAGCCGCCCTGGGCGCCTGCCAGCGAGGCGTGCTCATCAATGATCATACCCACCACGCCGGCTGCCAGAAAAGCGTCCACCAGCTTATGGCGGGGCAGATTCTTCACCTTTGCCACCGAAAAGAGGGCAGCCGGCAGAATGCCGCAGGAGCCGGCCGTAGGGCAGGCTACAATCCGTCCCATGGCCGCATTGGTTTCAGAGGAGGAAAGGGCGTAGGCCATGGCCAGGGAGGGAAGCTCCCCCATCAGAGAGAGACCCGCCTGCTGATAGCCGCGGTACCGGAAGGCGTCACCGCCGGTGAGACCGCTGACTGAACGAACCGGCTTCTCCAGCGCATGGACGGCGGCCTTTTCCATTACCTCCAGCATCTGTTCCACACGCGCAACGACATCCGCTTCAGCAGTGCCGTCATTCTCCGCCTCCAGCAAAAAGGCAAGTCCGCCGATGGTGCGCTGCTCTTCGGCGCACCGCTTGATCACAGTAAGGGCGTCCATAGTCTCCTCCTTAAAAATGCGCCGGCAGCTGCTCCACCACCGGAAGCAGCAGCTTGACGCGGATCATACCGGGAATCTGAGCGATCCGTTTGGTGATGTCCTCCTGACAGAGGGAATCAATCTCAATGTACATGCTGGCCAGCCTGTCCTTCCGACTGCGGTTGACCGTCATGTTGCCGATGTTGATCCGCTGCTCATACAGCAGGGTGGCAATGGCCGAAATAACGCCGGGCGTGTCCTGATGCCGGGTGATCAGAATGGGGCGTTCGCCGGTAAACCGCACCTCCAGCCCGTCAATCTCGCTGACGACAACCTGGCCGCCTCCGATGGAGGAGCCCATAATCTCGCTGACCTCCCCACCGGCGCCAGTGATGACGAATCTAACGGTATTCGGATGCACATCTCCCAGATCGGTGGGAATAAACCGGTACTGCATCCCCTTTTCCTCCGCCAGCCGGAAGGAATCCCGCAGCCGTTCATCCCAGGGCGGCAGGTTGAGCAGTCCAGCCAGCAGCGCCTTGTCGGTGCCGTGGCCGCGATAGGTGGCAGCAAAGGAACCGTGCAGATAGATATCCACCCGGGCGATATCTCCGCCGGACAGCTTGTAGGCCATTTTTCCCAGCCGGGCGGCTCCGGCTGTATGGGAACTGGACGGTCCGATCATGACCGGACCCATGATGTCAAAAATCGAGCTTGGCAAACAGATTCCCGCCTTTCCAGAAGCATTGCTGGATCCGGGCGCATTTTCCCGCGATCCATTTTGGTATTATTATACCATGTCTGCAGGTGAAACACAAGAAAAAGACGGCGTTCCGCAGAAAAATGCGGCGTGCGCCAGCCCGGGCATTGCAAAATAGAAACCATCTGAAAAAAGGACTTGTATTTTGCACGGGAAGGCTGTACAATATAGGCAGATTTTTGAAAGGAGTCTTCTCTTATGAAAGGAAACGGCATTTTTTCCGCTTTGATCGGCGTGTTTGACGCAGAGGGCCGCCCCGATCCCGAAGGCATCCGCCGGGTTGTCCGCCACAACAT
>JAQXNQ010000417.1 GCA_029098085.1 Oscillospiraceae bacterium | reverse complement strand
ACGCAGTTCTTGCAGCCGATACAGCCGTTCTCACACATCTTGATGGTTTCACGGGCGTTGAAGTGGCTGGAGCAGATGACTTCGATCGCTCTGGAGGCGTCGAAGACCTCGATCAGATGGTTGGGGCAGACCTTGGCGCAGGCGCCGCAGCCAGTGCAGAGGCTCCGGTCCACCACGGCCACGCCGTTTTTGATGCTCAGCGCGCCGAATTTGCAGACGGCCACGCAGTCTCCCAGGCCAAGACAGCCGGCTGTACAGGTCTTTTTGCCGTTGTACAGCATATTGGAGGCAGCGCAGGAAAGCGCACCCTGGTAGTCATATTTGTCGGTCACGGCGCCGCAAACGCCGTTGCAGCGGACGGCGGCCTTCATGACGGCCACGTCACCGACCTCCATGCCCATGGCCTCACCGATCTTCTGAGCGGCTGCAGCGCCGCCGGGCACACAGGCGGTAAGCTTGGCGCCCTTGGTGACGATGGCCTCCGCATAGGCGTCGCAGCCCGCATAGCCGCAGGCGCCGCAGTTGGCGCCGGGAAGAGCCTCCCGAACCAGAGGGATCCGCTCATCCTGTTCCACCGCACAGACCTTGGAGAAGACCGACAGCAAAACACCGGCCAGCAGGCCCAGGGCGGCAAACAGCAGAATGGGTACAATATATTCCATATCAGTTTCTTCCTTTCCGCATCAGCCGAACAGGTTTTCCACCAGGCCGCTGAAGCCCATGAAGGAGGCAGCCACGATGCCGGCAGCCACCAGCGCGCAGGGAACACCCTTGAACATCTTGGGCACATCCGCCGTCTCAATCCGCTCCCGGACACCCGAGAACAGCAGCAGCGCCACCATAAAGCCCAGACCGGCGCCCAGGGCGTTGACCAGGGCCTGACCGAAGTGCTTGTACTCGATGTTCAGCAGGGTGACGCCCAGCACGGCGCAGTTGGTGGTGATCAGGGGCAGGTAGATGCCCAGAGATTTGTACAGGGGCGGCAGGAATCGTTTGATCAGAATCTCCACCAGCTGTACAAACAGGGCGATGACCAGAATGAAGGCCATGGTGTTCAGATACTCCAGTCCCTGAGGAACCAGAATGAATTTATAAATGGGATAGGTCAGCGCCGTGGACAGCATCATGACAAAGGTCACCGCCACACTCATGCCGAAGGCGGATTCGGTTTTTTTGGAGACGCCAATGAAGGGACAGATGCCCATGAACTTGGAAAGGACAAAGTTGTCCACCAGAATGGCGCTGAAAAGAATGGCTAAAAGCTCTTTCACTGGTCAGAACACTCCTTTCCGGAACAGGCGGCATGGGAGGGACAGCCCTCACAGCCCATCTTCTTCTTGGAAATCTTGTAGCCGGAAAGCCGGTTGACCACGGCCACCATCAGGCCGAAGACCATGAAGCCGCCGGCGGGCATGGCGAACAGCCGGATGGGTTCCAGCACGCCGAAGGTCAGGTCGATGCCGAACCAGCTGCCCGAGCCCAGAATCTCCCGGATGCTGCCGATGCAGACCAGCGCCAGGGTGAAGCCCAGACCCATGCCCAGAGCGTCCGCCACCGAAGCCTTGACCGTGTTCTTGCTGGCGAAGGCCTCAGCACGGCCGAGGATGATGCAGTTGACGGTGATCAGGGACAGGAAGACGCCCAGCGAATCATAGAGGCTGGGTACATAAACCTGCAGCAGGAAGCTGACCAGCGTCACGAAACCGGCGATGATGACGATATAGGCGGGCAGGCGGACCTGTCCGGGGATCACCTTTTTCAGCAGGGAAATAACCACCGAGGAACCCAGCAGCACGAAGGTGGTGGCCAGACCCATGCCCAGACCGTTCTGAGCCATGGCCGTCACCGCCAGGGTGGGACAGGTGCCCAGCAGCATGACCAGAACAGGGTTTTCCTTGATCAGGCCCTTCAGAAATTCTTTCGTCCAGCTCATTTCAGGACTCCCTCCTTCTGCAGTTTCTCATACAGCTCCAGCGCCCGCTTGACACCCTTGATGATGCCATTCGAGCTCTTGGAAGCGCCGGCGATCACATCCGGCTCGCCGCCGTCGTTGATGGTCCTGACAACGCCTGCCTGGAATTCGGTGTTGGCACAGATCTTATCGCCGATACCGGGGGTTTCACCATGCTTGATGACCCTGACACCGGCCGCCGTACCGTCGGCGTTGATACCCACCATCATGATGATGCCGTCGGAGGAATAGCCGCGGGAATTGAGAATCAGAGCGGCGCCGTTGTCGGCCTGATACAGATACTTCAGATCCTCGTCCTCTTCAGAGGGGGTGTAGTCCACCTGAGTCAGATTTCCGCCGCCGGGCAGGGCTTCCTGCGCAAAGGCAGCCACTTCCTCGTTGGTGTAGCCCGCATTGGCCACAGCCGCCACACCGGCCAGGTTATAGGTCAGGGCCAGCAGCGCCGCGATGATGGAGGCAATGATGACCAGCACCAGGGTGGGTTTGATGATTTCGCGGTATGCTTTCATGCTTCCTTCCCTCCCAGCGGTTTTTTCATGGTCAGCTTGTCAATCTGAGGAGTCAGGATGTTCATCAGCAAAATGGCGAAGGAAACGCCCTCCGGATAGCCGCCGTACAGACGGATCAGGACGGTGATGATGCCGCAGCCCAAAGCAAAGATCACCTTGCCCAGGGTGGTGGCAGGGGTGGTGGCGTAATCGGTGGCCATGA
>JAQXNQ010000416.1 GCA_029098085.1 Oscillospiraceae bacterium | reverse complement strand
CGACCCGGACCAGATTGCCCATGCGGGCGCACATGTCGGCCGTATAGGTCTTGTAGGGCTTGCCGTGATCGCCCATGACCGGATCCACCACCGAAAGCGCATCGGGCCAGGCCCTGAAATAATCCAGGCAGGCGTCAATCTGGCTGGCGGAACCCATCCAGCCGCTGTAGATGCACTCAAAATCCAGATTCAGCCTGCGGTAATGCTCCAGAGCAGGCTCCATGAAATCGGTCAGATCCCGAAGCACCACATCGCCCAGCCCGCCGGTGTGGGTGGACAGGACGCCGGTCACCACCGGGCAAACCTGCACCTTCATGGCGGAGAGGGTCGGCAGAATCACAGACAGGGAACACCGGCCGAAGCCGGACAGGTCATGAATGGCAATCACGCGCGGGGGCCTTTGCAGCATGGTTTAACTCCTCCATCGGCGGCAATCCATCCGGGGAGGATGATCCCTGAGGACTGCCTTTATTCTATCTCTTTCTTCGCCGCAGTGCAAACTGCGGGACGGGAACGCAAAAAAGCCGGAATTTTCTCAAACCGAACAAAGTTATTATACATCATCTTCGCTGTATTGGCAATCTTCACAGACGCTTCCCTCCCAAAAAAGTTTTCAAAAGCGCGCCGCCGAAAAAGAAGCCCAATTTTTCATTGGAAAGGTGTCTTCGCATTGGATGATTCGTAGAAAACTTTTGAACTGCTCCAAAAAGCAAACCCCTTTTCCCTGTTCATGAGATTTTTACCGGAATTTTGCCGTCAGAAATTAAAATTATCGGGGTTTTTCCTTTACAAAAATTTGTTTTCATGTTATATTATTAGAAGACGCCTGACTGGAGCGTTTTTGAGGCACATCCCTGCGGAAGCCCCTTCGGGGGATGACATCTTTTCAGAAGAAGGCCGACAACGGGATGCGGCTGTTCCCCTGCAAGAAATTGCAGCCGGCGCGGCGCTCCTGCGGTGTGTCATGTCCGTCAGAGGAAACGGGAGTCAGAACCGGAAAGCCGATGCCGCGTACGGCGGTCTGATTTCGGGGCGTTCTGTGTTAAAAGTTGGGGACCAGAACAAACCGGAGTCGGGCCAAAGGAGAAGCGGAAGCGGACTGGCTCTGGCCCTACGCCTTTTGCCGGGCGGGCACGCCAAGGGAGGTGCTTCAAAAGCGCTCGGTCAGCGGTTTTTCTGCCGGAGACCGTTTCGGCAGTGCATGAAATTTCACAGGCCATCGGAGGAATCCGGTGGCCTTTATTTTCAGGAGGCATACGATGTACCGGCTTTGCATTTTTGATCTGGACGGAACACTGATCAACTCCCTCGGAGATCTGGCTGACAGCGTCAATGAAGCCCTGCGGGCCGAAGGTCTGCCGGAGCATGAGGAAACTGCCTACCGCTATTTTGTGGGCAACGGCGCCCGCAAGCTGATCGAACGGGCGCTCCCGGCGGAGCTGCGGGAGGACAAGGCTCTGTTTGACCGGGTATACCGCACCTACGACGAAGCCTATCACCGGCTCTGTCTGAACAAAACCCGGCCTTACGACGGCATCCCCGGGCTGCTGGACAAGCTCCGGGCCGCAGGAATCCGCACGGCAGTTCTCTCCAACAAGCCGGATCCCTTCACTCAGCACATTGCGGGCCACTTTTTCGGCGCGCAGATGGATCTGATTCTCGGCCAGCGGGAAGGCATCGCCAAAAAGCCCGCACCGGACGGAGTGTTTGAGATTCTGCGGCGGCTGGACGTGCTGCCGGAAGAAACACTGTTTATCGGCGACACCAACGTGGATGTGGAAACGGCTCGAAACGCCGGTCTGCGCTGTCTGGGTGTCTGCTGGGGCTTCCGCGGCCGGGAGGAGCTGGAAGCGGCGGGGGCCGATTTTCTGGCGGAGAATGCCGAAGAGGCGCTGCAGCAGATTTTGCAGGGAAAATAAGGCTCCGCCTGTTCAAACTGAAAAACCGTATCCATCCTGTTTGAAAGGAAAACGATCTCTGCCGAAAAGCCCGGCGGAGATCGTTTTTTGCGCTCATGGGAAACAAAAAAGCCACGGCAAATGACCGTGGCCTTACATGGTGGAAACAGAGGGACTCGAACCCGCGACCTCTGCGATGTGAACGCAGCGCTCTAACCAGCTGAGCTATGCTTCCAAATCAGAATCTGCAGCTTT
>JAQXNQ010000415.1 GCA_029098085.1 Oscillospiraceae bacterium | reverse complement strand
CCCGCTGCGGCGCTCCCCTTTCCCTGGCAGCATGGACGGCGGACGCCTTTTCCTCCTCTGAAGCGCTGGTTTTTGTGGGAGCGGCGGGCATCGCGGTGCGGGCCATCGCGCCCCATGTGAAATCCAAGGCCGCCGATCCCGCCGTGGTGGTGGTGGACGAAGGCGGAAAGTTCGCTGTCCCCGTCCTCAGCGGTCATCTGGGCGGCGCCAACGATCTGGCCCGGCGGATTGCCGCCCTGACCGGAGCGGTACCGGTCATCACCACCGCCACCGATGTCAACGGCGTCTTCGCGGTGGACGAATGGGCCAAGCGGCAGGGCTGCGCCGTGCTGAACCCCGGGCGGATCAAAGTCATCTCGTCGGCGGTGCTGGCAGGTAAAACGGTTCGGATCGAAAGCGGCTGGCCGGTGGCCGGAACCCCTCCCCGGGGCGTTGCCCTGACAGACAAAGAGGGCGATGTGCGGCTGAGCCTGGACGGTCAGGGAGAAAACGCTTTGCAGCTGGTGCCCCGCATCGCGGTGCTGGGGGTCGGCTGCCGGAAGGACATCCCAACCGAAGCGCTGGAGCAGATGCTTGCCCGGCTGCTGCAAAGCTGCGGCGTCTGCGAAAGGGCCGTTTCCGGCGTGGCCAGCATCGATCTGAAGGCAAAGGAGCCGGATCTGCTGGCGTTCTGTCAGCGTCACGGCTGGCAGCTCACGACCTTTTCCGCCGAAGAGCTGAAAAGGGTGCCGGGGGAATTTTCGGCTTCCTCTTTTGTCAAAAGCGTCACCGGCGTGGACAATGTCTGTGAACGCAGCGCCGTACTGGCAAGCGGCGGCAAACTGATTCAAACAAAACTTGCGGGCAACGGGGTGACCATGGCGCTGGCCGTCAGGCCCTTTGCCCCGGATTGGCGGTGGCAGGATGAATAAAGTATTTGTGGTGGGCATCGGCCCCGGCGGCGAAGCCTATACGACCCCTCAGGCCCGGGCGGCCATGGAGCAGTCGGACGTGCTTTGCGGCTACACGGTTTATATTGATCTGGTGAAGGAGCAGTATCCCGGCAAGGAGCTGTACACCACCCCCATGACCAAAGAGCTGGAGCGCTGCCGCTGGGCACTGGAGCAGGCAGCTGACGGCAGAACCGTCTCGCTGCTGTGCAGCGGCGACGCCGGCGTTTACGGCATGGCGGGGCCTCTTCTGCAGCTCAGCGAGCAGTTCCCCGAAGTCGAGGTGGAGGTGGTGCCGGGCATCACGTCGGCCCTGTCCGGCGCGGCGGTGCTGGGCGCGCCGCTGATGCACGATTTCTGCGTCATCTCCCTGTCCGATCTGCTGACCCCCTGGGAGCGGATCGAAAAACGGCTGCAGTGCGCGGCGGAGGGAGATTTCTCCATCTGCCTCTACAATCCCTCCTCCAAAAAGCGGGCGGATTATCTGCAGAAGGCCTGCGGCATTCTGATGGCAGCGGGCAAGGCTCCCGAAACCCCCTGCGGCTGGGTGAAAAACATCGGCCGGGAGGGACAGGAGAAGAAGCTGATGACCCTCCGGGAGTTACAGGACGAGCAGGTGGATATGTTCACCACCGTCTTCATCGGCTCCTCCACCACCCGGGAGATCCGGGGCGCGCTGGTGACGCCGAGGGGCTACGAGCAGAAGGGCATCTGAGCCCTGATGAAGGAAGGAAAGCGGCAATGCGGATTGTGATCTTTTCCGGCACCACCGAGGGACGGCTTCTGTCCGGCGAGCTGGCAGCGCTGGGGGCGGAGGTGCTGGTCTCGGTAGCTACCGAGTACGGCAAAGAGGAGCAGGGAGAGCTTCCCGGCGTTTCGGTGCGCAGCGGCCGACTGGACACAGGCGGCATGGCGGCACTGGTTGCGGGCGCAGATCTCTGCGTCGACGCCACCCACCCCTACGCCGCCGAGGTGAGCCAAAACCTCCGGCTGGCCTGCGGGGAGGCCGGGGTGCCGCTGAAGCGGCTGCTGCGGGCTGAAAGTCTCCTGCCGGAGGGCTGTCTGACAGCGGGAAACGCAGCAGAAGCGGCTGCCCTCCTTCAGCATACCGAAG
>JAQXNQ010000414.1 GCA_029098085.1 Oscillospiraceae bacterium | reverse complement strand
TGGGGGAACAGCCGGGCGGGACGCAGGTTGGCGTACAGGCCCATGGCGGAGCGGATGCCCAGCAGCGCCGCCTCGGGGCGGATCTCCTTGGCAACGCCGTCCCACTTGGGGCCGCCCACCGCGCCCAGCAGCACGCTGTCGCAGTCCAGGCATTTCTGCAAGGATTCCTCCGGCAGGGAGGTGCCGAAGGCGTCAATGGCGCAGCCGCCGGCCAGAATTTCCTGATAGGCGAAGTGGTGACCGTACTTGACGGCGACCTCCTCCAGCACCTTTAAGGCTTCGTTGACAATCTCAGGGCCGATGCCGTCGCCCTTGATGACGGTGATGACTTTTCTCATCGGAAACACTCCTATCTTATAACAGTTCAGCCGGCTGCCTGTTCTCCGCCGAACAGGCTCCGGTAAAGGGCCTTACCCGCTTCGGTGCGGAACAGCCGGTCCGAAGGGGCCATGCCGCCCTCGGCAAAGTTCACCAGCAGGTCGGCCTCCACCAGAATCTGGTAGTCGGGGCTGGTCATTTCATGGTAGATGTGATGATGGGCAATGAGCCAGCAGACCCGCTGGATGATCTCCTTGGGGAAGCCCAGCTCCTCCAGCAGCTTCTGTGCCTCGGGCGGCCCTTCAATCTGCTGATGCTCACCGGAGGCGCTGCCGTACTTCAGAAGGGAATTTTTGATGCCGATGTCATGGGTCAGGGCGGCCAGCTCCAGAATCAGCTGGGTGCGGCGGTCCAGATTCTCCAGCTGGCCGATGGTGCGGGCGTAGCCCCAGACCTTCATCAGATGCTCGATCCGCCGGGTGTCACCGGCGTCATAGGCGGCCATTTTCAGCGCCGCCTGCGGGATTTTTTCACGCTGCATGGGCAAACCCTCACTTCAGGGACTTCAGCAGGCCGCCCTTGCTGATGATGTCCTTGATGAAATCGGGGAAGGGCTCGGCCTGGAAGGTACGGCCGGTGGTAATGTCGGTGATGATGCCGGTATCGAAGTCGATGGAAACCTCGTCGCCTTCCTTGATGTTGTCGGCGGCCTCTTCACACTCCAGAATGGCCAGGCCGATGTTGATGGCGTTGCGGTAGAAAATCCGGGCAAAGGTCTTGGCGATGACGCAGGAGACGCCGGACTCCTTGATGGCGATGGGGGCGTGCTCCCGGGAGGAGCCGCAGCCGAAGTTCCAGCCGGCAACGATGATGTCGGAGGGCTGTACCTTTTTGACGAACTGGGGATCGATGTCCTCCATGCAGTGGGAGGCCAGCTCCTTGTGGTTGGCGGTGTTCAGATAGCGGGCGGGGATGATGACGTCGGTGTCGACGTTATCGGGGAAAACATGGACAAAGCCTTTTGTATTCATGACGATCTGCTCCTTTCAATGATGCGGCAGCGGAATTATTCCGGTTTGGCGATCTTGCCCGCAATAGCCGACGCGGCGGCAACGGCGGGAGAAGCCAGATAAACCTCGGAATCCACATGGCCCATCCGGCCGACGAAATTGCGGTTGGTGGTGGCGACGCAGCGCTCGCCCTCGGCGAGGATGCCCATGTAGCCGCCCAGGCAGGGGCCGCAGGTGGGGGTGGAAACGACGCAGCCGGCTTCAATGAAGGTTTCGAGATACCCCCGCTTCATGGACTCCATATAGATGGCCTGGGTGGCGGGGATGACGATGGCGCGGACGTTTTTGGCGATTTTCTTGCCCTTCAGGATCTCGGCGGCCACGGCCATGTCGGACAGACGGCCGTTGGTGCAGGAGCCGATGACCACCTGGTCGATGGTCACATCGCCGATCTCGTCAAAGGTTTTGGCGTTTTCGGGCAGATGGGGGAAGGAAACGGTGGGGGTGATGGCAGAAAGGTCGATGTCGATGACCCGCTCATACTCGGCGTCGGGGTCGGCCTCGTAAACCTGGAAGGGGCGGTTGACCCGGCCCTCCACATAGGCCAGCGTCACCTCGTCCACCGGGAAGATGCCGTTCTTGGCGCCGGCCTCGATGGCCATGTTGCAGATGCAGAGCCGGTCGTCCATGGACAGGGACCTGACGCCCTCGCCGGTGAACTCCATGGATCTGTACAGGGCGCCGTCCACGCCGATCATGCCGATGATGTGGAGGATCACGTCCTTGCCGCTGACCCATTTCCGCAGCGAACCGGTCAGGTTGAACTTGATGGCGGAGGGAACCTTGAACCAGGCCTCGCCGGTGGCCATACCGGCGCACATATCGGTGGAGCCGACGCCGGTGGAGAAAGCGCCCAGCGCGCCGTAGGTACAGGTATGGGAGTCGGCGCCGATGATGCACTCGCCGGGGCCCACCAGACCCTTTTCGGGGAGCAGGGCATGCTCGATGCCCATGTTGCCCACATCATAGAAGTTATCGATGTCGAAGCGGTGGGCAAAGGTGCGGCACTGCTTGCACTGCTGGGCCGCCTTGATGTCCTTGTTGGGGGCGAAGTGGTCCATGACCAGCGAGATGCGGCTCTTGTCGAAGACACCGGTGAAGCCGGCCTTTTCAAACTCGTTGATGGCCACGGGGGAGGTGATGTCGTTGCCCAGCACCATATCCAGCTTGGCCTTGATCAGCTGTCCGGCGCGGACCTCGGGAAGGCCGGCATGGGCGGCCAGAATCTTTTGGGTCATTGTCATTGGCATGGAAATCATCCTTTCGGGGTTGAAGGGTTGGTTTTACACAGGTTATGCGGATTGGGGAGCAGATTCCGGCTTACGGGGACAGACGGATCCAATAGCGTTCGATCCGGCTCCGGCTTTTGGGCTCAAAGACGGTGGATTCATAGACGCCGCCGTTTTTCAGAATGGTTCTCCTGCTGGCCTCGTTGTCCTCCAGGCAGGTGACCAGCACATCCAGGATGCCAAGGCGTCTGCACTCCGGCAGCACACCGGTCAGCATCTGCGTGGCATAGCCCTTTCGCCGCTCACTCGGGCAGACGGAATAGCCGATGTGTCCGGCATACTTTCTGAGAAATTCATTAAAGTGGTGCCGGAGCTGAATCACGCCTACGACCTTACCGTCTTCTTCACGCACATAGATGTACTGTGACGTGAGGGGCTCCAGCTGATCCAGCCAGTCCTGGGTTTTGTCGAATTTCCGCAGAGAAGCGCCGCCGTCCATGGAATCGCCGGATTCCAGATATTCCTTCCGGTACGCCTGTATCTGCTGATCATACTCCATGGTCGGTTCAATCAGTTTCATCTCTGTTTCTCCTCCGTCAGATCCGGTTTATCGTGTTGGGTTTTGTGCCGCGTTTTGAGCCTTATTTCCCCATGTGCCGGTTGATGGCGGAGAACAGCGCGACGATGGACGAAGCGATGATGTCGTTATCGACACCGGCGCCCCAGCTGACGCTGCCGTCGGGGAGGGTGATGGAAACGTAGGAAACGGCCTGGGAGTTGGAGCCTTCGTTCAGCGCGTGCTCGGTGTAGGTGAGGTTCGAGAATTCGATGCCCAGATGCTGCTTGACGGCGTTGCTGACAGCGTCCAGACGGCCGTTGCCGCGGGCAACCACCTCATGCTCCACGCCGTCGATCTCGACCGTCAGCACCGCGCGGATCTCGGGGGTGCGGACAAAGTGGTAATCGATGAGCTTCACCGGCGCGTTGACGTTGACATACTGCTCGCGGAAGACTGCCAGCACCTCGGCGGGAGACAGCTCCTTGTGCAGATGGTCGGACACGCTCTTGACGGCGTAGCCGACACTCTCCCGCATTTTCGGGGGCAGCACATAGCCGAAGTTCTGTTCCAGCAGGTAGCCGATGCCGCCCTTGCCGGACTGGGAGTTGATGCGGATGACATCGGTCTCGTACACCCGGCCCACATCGGTGGGGTCGATGGGCAGGTAAGGCACCGTCCAGTGATCGGGATCCTTTTCCTCCCGCCACTTCATACCCTTGGCGATGGCGTCCTGATGAGAGCCGGAGAAGGCGGCGAAGACCAGCTTGCCGGAGTAGGGCGACCGCTCGTACACGTGCATCCGGGTGACCCGCTCATACAGCTCGCAGATCTCGGGCATATTGGACAGATCCAGTTCAGGATCCACGCCCTGGGAGAACATGTTCATGGCCAGGGTGATGATGTCCACATTGCCGGTGCGCTCGCCGTTGCCGAAGAGGGTGCCCTCCACCCGGTCGGCGCCGGCCAGCAGCGCCATTTCGGTGTCCGCGACGGCGCAGCCCCGGTCGTTGTGGGGATGCAGCGAGACGATGACATTTTCCCGGTCGTTCAGGTGATCGCACATGTACTCAATCTGATTGGCGTAGACATGAGGCATCGAATGCTCAACGGTGACCGGCAGGTTGAGAATGACCTTGCGATCGGGCGTGGGCTTCCAGACATCCAGCACGGCGTTGCAGATCTCCAGCGCGAACTCCGGCTCGGTGCCGGTGAAGCTCTCGGGAGAGTACTCAAACCGCAGGTTGCTCTCGTGACCGGCGGCGCACTCGTTGAACAGTCTGGCGCCGGAGACGGCGATCTCGATGATCTCTTCCTTGGACTTGCGGAATACCTGCTCCCGCTGAGCCACCGAGGTGCTGTTGTACAGATGGACGATGGCGTTCTTGACGCCCTTCAGGCACTCAAAGGTCTTTCTGATGATGTGCTCCCGGGACTGGGTCAGCACCTGAATGGTCACATCGTCGGGGATCAAATCCTGCTCGATCAGGGCGCGGAGGAAGGCGTACTCGGTCTCGGAGGCGGCGGGGAAGCCGATCTCGATCTCCTTGAAGCCCACCTTGACCAGAAGCTTGAAGAACTCCAGCTTCTCCTCCAGGCTCATGGGGATGATCAGGGACTGGTTGCCGTCCCGCAGATCCACCGAGCACCAGATGGGGGGCTTTTCGATGTGATCCCGTCTGGCCCATTTCATCTCGCAGACGGGGGGATTGAAATACTGCCGGGTGTACTTCTGATAGTTTTTCATGCTGTGTTCCTTTCTGAACAGAAAATTCCTCCGGGGAAAACAAAAAGCCCTCGTTTCCGGTGATGCACTCATCACACCAAGAAACGAAAGCTGTCTTCCGCGGTACCATTCTTGTTGACGCCAAAGGCGCCCTCTTTCTCACATCAGCCGCAGGCGGCGAATGCTGCTCCCTGATAACGGCGGAGAACCCGTCCGCGCCTACTGACTAAAAAGCGTTCAGCCGGATGCTCAGGGGCCAGTTGTACTGCTTCGGGTACCGCCTCGCACCGTCCGGCGGCTCTCTGAAACTCCGATGGGCAGGACTTTTTCCCCATCACTGCATGTGTCCGTATTGGTAACAGTATACTCCTTTGGAAGAAAAATGTCAACCGCTGTTTTTGCACAAGGCTGTTTTCATCTTTTTAGGCAGATTGGGCAGTTTCAGCGGCGGCCGGTCTGCTCATAATACAGCCGCAGGGGCAGTGTCCAGTCGGTCTGGACGATGTCATAACCCCGGTCGGCCAGCCAGCCCCAGCCCCTTTGGGGATCATCCGTCAGGGAAATATCGTCGGTATGCCCAGCGGAGAGCACCGCCCGGTAATCGTAAACGATGGCGTTGGCCCAGAGCAGCAGCCCGTTTTCGTGCATCCTTTGGATGTACGCCGGAGAGGCGGTCTCGTCCTCCTCGGTCTCGAACAGCACCTCGGCTCCCAGCAGGCTCAGTCCGCGGCGAAGCAATCCACTGGTGACGGTGTCCCGATTTTTGATGATGGGCATATAGGGCAGGTCGGGGGCAATCTCCTCCACCATGGAAAACCACCTTTCGTCGGCGGCGGTTTTGACGATGACCTGCTGCTCCATGCCGTGGCGGCGAACAGCGGCGGTGATGGCGGGCATGGCGGTCCAGAACTTGTCGATGTTGACCAGGCAGCGTCCCTTCAGCAGCTCCAACACCTCATCCAGCGGCGAAATGCCGCAGGCGGTCACGGTACCGTCCTGGTTGACAAAGCGCAGCTGCCGGATCTCTTCAGCGGTCAGGGCGCTGAGGGGCTTTTCCGACCGCAGGTGGGGAAACTCCATGCCAGGGTGGAAAACAAACAGCTCCCCGTCCAGGGACTGCGCCACATCAATCTCCACAATATCTGCCCCCTGCCGCAGGGCAATCTCATAGGCCTGCAGGGTATTGCAGGGGATGTTTCCGCCCGAAACGCCCCGGTGGGCGGCAATCAGGATACGCTTCCCGGCAGCTTCTCTGATAGAATTCATGAAGATCCTCTCCTTCTGCGGCACTGAGCCGTTTTTTCAGTTTCATTATAGCGGTTCTGCGGAAAAAAGCAACCGGTTTCCGGCATTTGGCTACCTTGAAAAGAAAAAATTTTCATGTTATGATGGATATATCAGAGAAAAGGAGGCCTCAGCCATGAACATTCATCCGTCGGTTGTGATTCTGCGGGGCGCCGTCGTGTCCGGCGATGTCACGCTGGGAGCAGGCACATCGGTCTGGTACAACAGCGTGCTGCGGGGGGATCTGGCCCCCATTGTGACGGGCAGAAACTGCAACATTCAGGAAAACGCCGTGCTCCATCTGGACGAGGGCAAGCCCTGCATCCTGGGAGACGGGGTCACGGTGGGCCACGGCGCCATCCTCCACGGCTGCACCGTCGGGGACAACACGGTAGTGGGCATGGGCTCCATTGTCCTGTCCGGCGCGCAGGTGGGCAAAAACTGCATCATCGGTGCAGGCGCGCTGGTCACCGGCAAAACCGTCATCCCGGACGGCAGTCTGGCGGTGGGCAGTCCCGCCCGGGTGGTGCGCGCCCTGACCCCGGAGGAAATTGAAAAGAACCGCCGCAACGCGCTGGCCTATCTGGAGCTGGTGCAAAAAGAGCTGGAAGCGGAGGTTGTGACGGGGT
>JAQXNQ010000413.1 GCA_029098085.1 Oscillospiraceae bacterium | reverse complement strand
TGTCCGGGATGGCTATACCTACAAGCCCTTCGGCCCCCACATCAAGGCGGATTATGCGGTATTTGTGGAAGGCACCGATGAGACGGCTTCCCGCTATGCCCAGATTCTGGCCATCTCCCTGTCCAGCATCAAGCAGTATTACGATGAGAAATACGACCGCAACAATTTCATCAAGAATGTGGTCCTGGACAATATCCTGCCCGGAGACATTTTCATCAAGGCCCGGGAGCTGCACTTCAATGTGGACGTCAGCCGGGTGGCTCTGCTGATCCGGGTGGTCTCCACCAACGATGTTTCCGCCTACGAGGTCATCCAAAACCTCTTCCCGGACAAGCAGAAGGATTTCGTCTTCAATATCAGTGAGAGCGATATCGTGCTGGTCAAGGAAATCAAGGCCGGCATTGACTCCAAGGATCTGGAGAAGCTGGCCCGCTCTATTGTGGATACCCTCAGCTCCGAGTTCTACACCAAGGCTGTGGTCGGCATCGGCACCAGCGTGGTGGGCGTCAAGGATCTGGCCCGCTCCTTCAAGGAAGCCCAGATCGCGCTGGAGGTGGGCAAGGTCTTCGATACCGATCAGGCCATCGTCAGCTACGACAACCTGGGCATCGCCCGGCTGATCTACCAGCTGCCCACCACCCTCTGTGAGACCTTCCTGAAGGAGGTCTTCAAGACCGGCTCCATCGATTCGCTGGATCATGAGACCCTGTTCACCATCCACCGTTTCTTTGAAAACAACCTGAACGTATCCGAGACTTCCAGAAAGCTGTTCGTGCACCGCAACACCCTGGTTTACCGGCTGGAGAAGATCAAGAAGCTCACCGGTCTGGATCTGCGGGAATTTGACCACGCCATCGTCTTCAAGATCGCGCTGATGGTCAAGAAGTACCTGACCTCCAATCCGATGAAGTTCTGATTTCAGGCTGCACTTTTTCCGGGCAGGCAGCGTTGCCTGCCCAAATTTATGCCGTCTCCCGCCTCCGTAGGGCGGGGGACAGGCTCCCTCGGGGGAGAATCGCCGTCAGACGGAAGGACGGCAAACCGGCAGCGGGCCGGACAGAAAGAGAGCTTCCGCAATCGGCGTTTGACACGGCCATGGGGCCAGAACGGGGATTCGTCTGCGGACGGATCCGGAAAGGCTTGCAAATACGATGATTGATTTAATAGATGTTTCGTTCCAGTACGACAACGGAACGGAAGCCCTGCATGATATCAACCTGCGGATCAATAACGGCGAGTTCGCCTTTGTGGTGGGCTCCTCCGGCGCAGGCAAAAGCTCGATTCTCCATCTGCTGCTGCGGGAGACGGTGGCCACCTCCGGTCAGGTGATTGTCAACGGTTTTGACCTGAATCGGCTGCGCTCCAGCCAGATCCCCAAATTCCGCCGGAGCATCGGCGTGGTGTTTCAGGATTTCCGGCTGATTCCGGACATGACGGTCTACGAAAACGTGGCCTTCAGCCTGCGGGTCACCGACCGGCCCATCAAGGAGATCCGCCAGCGGGTGCCCGAGATGCTGGAGCTGATGAACCTGAAGCACAAGGCCCGGCAGCATCCCTATGAGCTGTCCGGCGGTGAGCAGCAGCGGGTGGCCCTGGCGCGGGCCTTGATCAACGACCCGCCGCTGATCATTGCCGACGAGCCCACCGGCAACATCGACCCGGAATTCTCCTATGAGATCGTGGATCTGCTGCAGCGGATCAACCGGGAGCGGAAAACCACCATCCTCATGGTTACCCATGAGCACGAGATGGTCAAATACTTCGGCGGCCGGACGGTGAACATCGAGCAGGGCCGCATCGTTTTCGACGACTATATCGTCGGCGGACGGGAAGCAGAAGAACGCTGAAATTCGTCTGGGGCGGCCTTCTGATTTTTCCTGCCGCCGGATATGGAGCATAGTATGAGAGCAAGCAGTTTTCGATATCTTGTCAAAAAGGGCATCAAAAACCTCTGGACCAACCGGATGATGACGGTGGCCTCGGTGGGTACCCTGGTGGCCTGTCTGCTGATTGTGGGACTGGCCGTTCTTTTTTCCATCAATGTGGACAATATGGTGGAGTACATCGGTGAACAGAACGAGATGGTGATCTTCCTGACCCTGGACGCGCCGGAGGACTATCACCTGACCATGGAGCAGGAGCTGTCCCAGATGGACGGCCTGGGGAGCATTACCTATGTGTCCCGGGAAGAGGCCATGGATTCGGTGGTGGACAAGTACCTGGAGGGGGACAGCGGCCTGCTGGAAGGCATGGACACCGATTTCCTGCCCGAGTCCTTCCGGGTGAAAATCATTGACCCCGCTCTGGCTGAGACGCTGGTGCAGTCGGTGCAGCGGATGGACTATGTGGAGAAGGTGGAGGCTCCCACTGAGCTGACCCGTACGCTGGTCAATCTCCGCAAGATGGTCAATACCTTCGGCGGTGCCATCATTGCCGCCCTGGTCATCGTGTCCATGGTGATCATCACCAACACCATCCGGGCGTCGGTCTATACCCGCCGCAAGGAAATCAACATCATGAAATATGTGGGCGCCACCAATGCCTTTATCCGGGTGCCCTTCGCCGTGGAGGGCGTGGTGTTGGGCATTTTCGCCGCCGGGCTGGCCTTTTTCATCACCTGGGGCGGCTATGACCTGTTCGTGCAGATGGTCAATACCGAAAGCACCACTTGGCTGGCGTCGGTGACCAGCCATATTCTGCCCTTCGACACCATCGCCCTGCGGCTGCTGGGCTATTATATGGCGGCTGGCGTCGCCGTGGGCGGCTGCGGCAGCGCCATGAGCATGAGAGGATACCTGAAGGTATGATCCTGCCGGGGCAGGCATATCCTGCCCGAGGGCAGGCATACCCGTGTCCGTGAAGCGGACCTGTGGGCCGGGCTTCACTGCATAGGAGGAAATCCGATGAAAGCAAAGATGAAAAAGTTTCTTTCCGTCGCTGCGGCGGTGATGATCGGACTGACGGCCGGGCTGACCGCGCCGGTGCGGATGGAAACCACCGTTTCCGCCGCCAGTCTCAGCGAGATTCAGGCGAAAAAGAAGGAAGTCCAGAAAAATCTGGACGAAGCCAACGCCAACCTGAAGGAAATTGAGGGCAAAATGAATGAGGAGGCGGCCTATCAGCAGCAGCTGAGCTACCAGATCTCCCTGAATCAGCAGAAAATCAACCTGCTGAACGAGCAGATCACCGCCCTCACCGACAGCATCGCCGAAAAGGAAGAGCTGATCGAAGAGAAAAAGCAGGAAATCATCGATAAGGAAGCCGAGATTGAACAGAAGCAGGGGGAAATCGATCAGACCTACGAGCTGTTCAAGGTGCGGATGCGCTCCCTGTATATGGCCGGCGAGACCTCTTCACTGGAGATGCTGTTCTCCTCCGAGAGCTTTGCCGATTTTCTGACCAACGTGGAGCTGATGAAGGCCGTCTCCCAGAGCGACAATCAGCTGGTGGATAACCTGCGGGCTCAGAAGAGCGAGCAGGAGGAGCAGAAGGCGGAGCTGGTGGAGATCAAGGCCCAGGAGGAGGAGGCCCTGGCCGGCATTGAGCAGGACAAGGAAGATATCATCCTCCAGCGGGAGAATATCAAGGCCACCCAGTCCGAGCTGGAGGCCGCCTATGCCAAGAGCAAAACCGCTCAGCAGGACTACGAGGCCCTGCAGGAGCAGTACAAGAGCAACAAATCCGCTGTGCTGGCCGAGGAAAAGGCGGTAGAGGCGGAGCTGCAGGCCTGGTATGCGGCGCAGGCTGCCCAGAGCAGCGGCACGGCCAACAGCCAGTTTTGCTGGCCTCTGCCCGGTTATACCTATGTCTCTTCCGGCTACGGCAGCCGCTGGGGCGGCTTTCACACCGGCATGGACATTACCGGCGGCGGTGTCTACGGCGCCAACATTGTGGCGGCGGAAAGCGGCACCGTCATTCTGGCGGCCAGCCATTACAGCTACGGCAACTATGTCATTATTGACCACGGCGGTGGATATACGACTCTCTATGCCCATGCCAGCTCGATTCTGGTGTCGGTGGGTCAGCAGGTGAGCCGGGGTCAGGCTATCGCCAAGGTCGGTTCCACCGGCAATTCCACCGGGCCCCATCTGCACTTTGAGGTACGGATCAACGGTGCTCATAAGAATCCCGCCGGCTATGTGCATCCATAAGGGAGGCGGCGCAATTTGAAACCGTTTATTCGCAGCGCCGGAGCGGCTCTGCTGGCCGCTCTGATGGTCAGCGCCGCTCTCCCCGGTGCGGTATGGCCCGGCACGGTCTGGGCCGACGACAGCCTCAGCGATATGGAGCAGCGTCAGCAGGAGCTTCAGCAGCGGCTGGACGAGGCCAACCGCAATCTGGCCGCCATGGAAGGCAGGGTGGATCAGCAGGAGGCCTACAACCAGCAGCTTTACGAGCAGCTGATGCTGAGCCAGCAGCAGGTCGACCTGATGGGGGAGCAGATTCTGGCCCTGTCGGCTGACATCGCCGACAGGCAGCAGAAGAAGGAGCAGCTGGAAGAGGACATCGCCGCCGCCGGAGAGCAGATTGCCGATGCGGAGCAGAGCCTGTCCGATACCGTTTCGCAGTTTCAGACCCGGATGCGCTCCCTCTATATGGCGGGGGAGCTTTCCTCTCTGCGGATGCTGCTGTCCGCCGACAGTTTCTCGGACTTTTTCACCGGCGCCGCCCTGATGAAGGCGGTGTCCCAGAGCGACCAGCAGCTGGTTCTGCGCCTGCGGGAGCAGAAAACCGGCCTGGAGACGCAGAAGGAGGAGCTGGAGACCCGGAAGCAGCAGCTGGAGCGGGAAACGGAGGAGATTCTTTCCCAGCGCGCCGCCCTGACCGGCCAGCAGGAGGCCCTGCGCACCGCCCAGGCCAGCCTGTCCGACAGCTATGCGGAGAATCAGGAGCTGCTGGATCAGTACGCCGCCCAGGCGGATGACGCCCTGCAGGATCTCAATGCCCTGCGGGAGGAATCTGAGCAGGTGGAAAAGGAGATTCAGGCTTGGTTCGCCGAGCAGGAACGGCTCCGCAGGGAAGAGGAAGAGCGCCGCAGACAGGAAGAGGAACGTCTCCGGCAGGAGGAAGAGGAACGCCGCCGTCAGGAGGAAGCAGCCGCTTCCGAAGCGGGCGAAAGTTCCGAAGAGAGCAGTGAGCCGTCCTCTGAGCCGTCCGAAGAATCCGGTTCCTCCGACAGCCCGGGAAGCTCCGGCAGCTCTGACAGCGAGGTCCACACCAATTTCATCTGGCCGCTGAACGGGTTTTATACCGTCTGGTGCTCCTACGGCCAGCAGACGGGCTATTTCCACTACGGCATCGACATCAGCGGCGGCGGCATCAACGGCGCCGACATTCTGGCAGCGGAGAGCGGCACAGTGATTCTGGCCGCCAGCCATTACAGCTACGGCAACTATGTGATCATCGACCACGGCGGCGGATACGCCACCCTCTACGCCCACGCCAGCGCCCTGCTGGTCAGCGCCGGGGATACGGTCACCCGGGGACAGGTCATCGCCAAAGTCGGTTCCACCGGCAATTCCACCGGCCCGCATCTGCATTTTGAGGTGCGGATCAACGGCGTTACCCAGAACCCGCTGGGCTATGTGAGCCCGTAAACGGTGAAAAGTGAATTTGCGCTGCCCTGCTTTATTTAAGTGAGCGCAGCGAACGGAATACCAAAACTCTTCACTCTTCACTATATAGATATGGAGGTTGCAATGAACAAAAAGATTTCCCTCGGAGCGGCCATCTGCTTCATGGCGATTGCGGCGGCCGCCACCTTCATCATCACCATGTACTATGCCCTGAACATCTTCAACGGCAAGGTGGCCAACGTCGCCGAGCGGGAGGAGATGTACAGCAAGCTGTCCGAGATAGACAAGATTGTCCGCAACCAGTACCTGTGGGATGTGGACGAGGAAGCCCTGATGGACAGCATCGCCGACGGCTATATGGACGGTCTGGGCGATGTGTACTCCCGCTACATGACTCAGGAGGAATATAAGCAGTACCAGCAGCAGAACGCCGGCGAGCTCATCGGCATCGGCGTGTCGGCCATGCTGGACGACAGCGGCTACCTGCTGCTGACAGCGGTCAGCACCGGTTCGCCCGCCGAAGCAGCGGGTCTGCAGGCCGGAGACATGATCATCAAAATCGACGGTAAGGATGTGCTGGCCATGGGCTTTGAAAACTCCGTGGAGTCCATCCAGGGCGAGGACGGCACGGTGGTGAATCTGGTCTACCGCCGGGACAGCGAGGAATACACGGTGGACATCACCCGCAAGCGGGTCAAGGACTCCGGCATCTCCTACCGGATGATCGACACGCTGGGCTATGTGAAGGTGGGCAGTTTCAACGCCTCCACCTTTGAGGATTTCCGCTACGCGGTGGAGGATCTGAAGAGCCAGGGTGCGCAGGGACTGATTTTTGATGTCCGGGGCAATACGGGCGGTCTGGTTTCCAGTGTGGCAGAAATGCTGGACTATCTGCTGCCGGAGGGCGATCTGATCTCCCAGACCAACCACAAAGGCGAGACCAGCGTGCTGTACACCTCGGATGCCGATTGTGTCGAGCTGCCCATGGTCTGCCTGATCAACGGGGACACTGCCAGTGCCGCTGAGCTGTTCGCCTGTGACCTGCGGGATTTCCGGGCTGCCGAGCTGATAGGGGAGACCACCTACGGCAAGGGCGTGCTGCAGACCGCTTATGCGCTGGAGGACGGCTCCGCCATCATCACCACGACGGCTTACTATAACCCCCACAGCGGCGTCAACTTCCAGGGCGTCGGCGTCAAGCCGGATTACGAGGTGGCCCTGACAGCCGAGCAGAAGCAGAATCTGGAGGTGCTGGACGAGTACACCGACCCTCAGCTGAAAAAGGCCATGAACGTGCTGGAAAGTATGATTGACAAATAAGGCAGAGCACTGAAGCTTATGCAGACAATAGACAGGGCCCCCGGCTTCTTTATGAAACCGGGGGCTCCAGGCTGTCGAAAAAGTGGCTTTCAAGAAAAAGTTGCACAAAACGAAAAGGCAACGTAAAAAGAATGGATGGAACCGGCATCGAGTCGGTTCCATCCATACGAGAACCCCTTAGTAGGGTTCTCGAGCTTTCCTGACTTTTTATGAGCATATAAGAGATTTCGCCCTCTGCGAGATTTGACCGCAGGGCAAATCCAGGCGACACAGGGCGCTGCCCTGGACCCGCAAGGGGCGCGCCCCTTGACCCATAATCCATGGCAAAAGTCGATGAGTGGTACCAGTCCGCAAGAAGCTCGTAAGAGGTTCGCGCTTAGCTGCGCTGAGCTGCAGCTTTCGCGTGAGCGAAAGCGATGGAACTTTAAATGCCTTGGCAACAAATTGAAAGTGAGTTGCCTATTTGTGCAAATCATCAATCAGTAGCGATTTTTTCGACACGCTCTAACTCCCCGCTCCGCGATGGTTTCGGAGCGGGGAGTTTCAGCTTTGTGTGATGCTCAGCCGATCTTTTCCATGGCCTGCACCAGCTCTTCGATTTTCCGGTCAATTTCCGCCTCGTCCCGGGAATCAAAGGCGTCCCGGACGCAGTGGGCGATGTGAGCCTTGAGGATCTCCCGGTCGGCCTTGGCCAGCAGCGCCTGAGCCGCCCGCAGCTGGGCCGAAACCTCCATGCAGTAGCGATCCTCCTCGATCATCCGCAGCACGCCGTCCAGCTGGCCCCGGGCGGTTTTCACCAGCCGGGAGACCTTATCCTTGTCTGCCATCATAGCCCGTCACCTCATTCGATGCCGGTCACATCATAGCCCGCGTCGGTGACGGCGGCCTTCAGCACCTCGTCCGGCACCTCTTTGGTCAGGGTCACGGAAGCGGTGCCCGCCTCCAGATTAACTACGGCGGTGACGCCGTCCAGGGCGTTCAGGGCCTTTTCCACCCGGCCGGAGCAATGAGCGCACATCATGCCTTCAATTTTCATGGTCTTTTTCATGGGGGACACTCCTTCTTTGGTTTGATTGGATTGAATGGATGGGTCAGGGGAGAGCGCTGCGCAGACCGCTTCCTCCTGCCGCGGGGAAACCACTTCAGCCGTCCCCGCCTTCCGGGGGCGGAACAGCCGCAGCCGCAGAGCGTTGGTCACCACGCAGACCGAGCTGAGGCTCATGGCGGCGGCCGCGAAGATGGGGTTCAGCTTCAGTCCGAAGGGAATATACAGAAGCCCCGCCGCCAGCGGAATGCCGATGCTGTTGTAAAACAGCGCCCAGAACAGGTTCTGGCGGATGTTGCGCATGACCGCCCGGCTCAGCCGGATCATGGCGGGGACGTCCTGCAGGTCGCTGCGCACCAGCACCACATCGGCCGATTCGATGGCCACATCGGTACCTGCGCCGATGGCGACGCCCACATCCGCCCGGGCCAGAGCGGGGGCGTCGTTGATGCCGTCGCCCACCATGGCCACTTTGGCGCCCTGCTGCTGCAGCAGGGAAATCTGCGCTTCCTTGTCCTGGGGCAGCACCTCCGCCACGGCGCTGTCCAGCGACAGCTGACGGCGGATGGCTTCGGCGGTCACCTTGCTGTCGCCGGTGAGCATGACCACCCGCACCCCCATCTCCTCCAGCTCCCGGATGGCTTCCCGGCTGGTGGGCCGGACGGGATCCGCCGCTCCAATGATGCCGATGAGCTGGCCGTCCGCGGCGATATACAGGGAGGTCTTGCCCTCCGAGGCAAGGCGGGAAGCCACCTCTTCCTGCTTCTCCACCGGAACGCCCCGGCTCCGCAGCAGGCGGGCGTTGCCGGCCAGCACCTCGCAGCCGTCCACCACGCCCCGGATGCCCATGCCGGGCAGGGTCTCATACTCCTCCGCAGCAGAGAGGGCGACGCCCCGCCCTTCGGCGCAGCGGAGAATCGCATCGGCCAGCGGGTGCTCCGACTGCTTTTCCAGCGACGCCGCCAGATGCAGCAGCCGGTTGGTATCCGCGCCCACTGCCAGCAGATCGGTGACCTGAGGCTTTCCTTCAGTGATGGTGCCGGTCTTGTCCAGCACCACCGTGTCGATTTTGTGGGCGGTCTCCAGCGCCTCGGCGGATTTGATCAGGATGCCGCTGCGGGCGCCCACGCCGGTGCCCACCATGATGGCGGTGGGGGTGGCCAGTCCCAGCGCGCAGGGGCAGGAGATGACCAGCACCGAAATGGCGATGTTCAGGGCAAAAGCGATGGATTCACCGGCCAGCAGCCAGATGACGCAGGCCAGCAGGGCGATGCCGATGACCACCGGCACGAAAACGCCGCTGATCCGGTCGGCCAGCCGGGCGATGGGGGCTTTGGAGGAGGCCGCGTCCTCCATCAGCCGGATGATCTGGGAGAGGGTGGTGTCCTCGCCCACCTCGGTGGCGCGGAAGCGGAAATAGCCGGTTTTGCAGATGGATGCGCCGGTAACCCGGCTGCCCGGCTCCTTGGACACCGGCAGGCTTTCGCCGGTCAGAGCGGATTCATCCACCGAGCCGCTGCCGCTTTCCACCACGCCGTCCACCGGCAGGGCCTGTCCCGAGCGGATGGCGATCAGGTCGCCCTTCTGCAGCTGGGAGACGGGAACCTCCTCCTCCGCGTCTCCCCGAACCACCGTGGCGGTCTGGGGGCGCAGGGCGATCAGGCCGGAGATGGCGTCGGAGGTGCGGGCTCTGGCCCGGGTCTCCAGGAATTTGCCCAGGGTGATCAGGGTCAGAATCATGCCGGCCGACTCAAAGTACAGATCCATGGCGGCTTCGTGGGCGGCGTGAAGGTTCCCGTCCGCCAGGGCATAGCCCAGCCGGTAGAGGGAAATGATGCCGTAGACCGTGGCAGCGGCGGAGCCCAGAGCGATCAGCGAATCCATGTTGGGGGAGCCCCGCAGCAGGGTGGAGAAGCCGGTTCTGAAGTATTTGCTGTTCAGAAAGAGCACCGGCAGCAGCAGCAGGAACTGGGTTAGGGCCAGGGTCATGACGTTCCGGCCTCCCAGCAGAAAGCCGGGCAGAGGCCAGCCGAACATGTGCCCCATGCAGATATAGAAGAGGG
>JAQXNQ010000412.1 GCA_029098085.1 Oscillospiraceae bacterium | reverse complement strand
CCCACGCCGTACTCGTCGGCGGCCCGGACCAAGTTCAGCGTGCCGAACACATTGTTCCGCACCGCCTCCTGGGGGCTGGTCTCCATCAGGGGCACATGCGTATGGGCCGCGGCGTGGAACACCACGTCGGGCCGGTAGTGGGCGAACAGCTGCCGCACCCGCTCGCCGTCCCGGATGGAGGCGATCTCCACCGCCAGATTCAGCTTTTTATTATAAATGTATAGGAGCTCCTGCTGGATGTCGTAGGCGTTGTTCTCATAGATGTCCACGATCACCAGCTGCCTGGGCCGGTGCCTGGCGATCTGGCGGCACAGCTCGGCGCCGATGGACCCGCCTCCGCCGGTGACCATGACCACCTTGCCCTCCAGATAGCCGTCCACGGGCTTCGGGTCCAGCCGCACCGGCTCCCGGCCCAGCAGGTCCTCGATCTGGATGTCCCGCAGCTGGGCGCCGATGGGCTTTTGCTCGATGAGGTCCAGGGTGCTGGGCAGGACGGAGACCTTGATCCGGTCCAGGCCGGACAGCTCCTTCAAAATCTCATGCCGCCGCTCCTCGCTGATGGAGGGGATGGCCACGATGATCTGCCGAACGTCCATGGCCCGCAGGCGGGTGGGGATGTCCTCGATCCGGCCCTTGACCTCCACGCCGTGGATGCGCTTGCCCGCCTTGCTCCGGTCGTCATCGAAGAAGCACTGCACGTTATAGCGGCTGTCGGCGTTGCTCTGCAGCTCCCCCAGCAGCTGGACGCCGGCGGCGCCGGCGCCGATGATGGCCACGGGGATCTGGTGGCTCCCCTTCTGGTACATGGAGTGGGTGCGGTACACCCGGTAGACGAACCGCATCAGCAGCATCCCCAGCACCCACACGCTGGCAATGGCGGTCAGCATCAGAAACGGAACGGACTCCCTGATCAGAAGACGGCTGATGATTTCATAGGCACAGAAGCCGCTCAGCGCAGCCGTCAGCAGGGCCAGATACTCCCGGCTCTCCGCATAGCGCCAGAGGCTGTCGTAGGTGTGGAACAGGAACTGGAACACCAGCGTGCAGCCATACAGCAGCAGCATGTGGCCCATCAGCGTCCACCGGGTGGACAGATCGCCCTGGGTATAGCGCACGGAGAAAGGGACCAGCACAATGCCCACGGCCACAAGAATGAATGTATCACATAAAAAAAGGAGCTCTTTGCGAAAATTGCTCATGGCGGTTACTGCCTTTCCGATTCCGGCTGGGGCTAAGACCCTCACCGGAATGTATGTTACTTTTCTACAACAATATAGCACACTCTTTCGACAAAAGAAACCCCCTTTCCCCCCATTTGCGCTCCGCTGCATGCCGTTTCGCACGAAAAAATCTGCTATATCAAGCAGCCTGTGCCAGCAGAAAGCACGGGTCCTCCCCGGCAGCTGTACCGGTGGGCCTCTGCCCTGTTTCTTAGAACCGGTTCCATTTTCTGCCGCAGCCTTCCCTGATAAGGTGGACGCAGAAACTTCAACAGTAAGGAGTGGAATCGATTCATGAATTTGACAGGCTTTTTCACACAGCAGGGACTTGCGCTCTCCGCAAAGCTGCTTTCCGGGTCAACGCTGCGGCTCACCAGGGTCGTGGCGGGCAGCGGAAGCACCGGAGACCCATTGACCGCCTCCTCCCTGCCCCAGATCCAGCAGGAGCTGGAGATGACCGTCCCCTCCCGCAGCGGAAACACGGTGGTCATTCCGGCGACCCTGACGGCAGCGCTGGCAAGCGGGGACTACCAGCTGACGGAGCTGGGCGTCTACGCCGATGACCCGGATGAAGGCGAGATCCTTTACCAGGTGTATCAGCTGTCCGCCCCGGTGGCTGTCGCTGCCGGCAGCCAGACGGTGCTGCGGTTCTATCTGGAGGAGACCGTCTCCCAGGACCTGGATGTGACGGTGGTCTGCTCCCCCGCCGGGCTGATCACAGAGGCGGACTTTGCCCCGGTGCGGAACAAGGTGCTGGCCGGCGTGGCATCCAACGAGGAAGTCCACCTGACGGCAGAGGAGCTGGTACCGTATATCAAAAGCCTGCCCCGGATGCTCAACAGCTATCTGCGGGTATACGTATCCGGCGGCACCATCACAGAGAAGCTGGAGCTGAACGGCTTCTATGGTCCCGGGCGGATATGGATACAACACGAGGGCAGCGATCCGCTGACGCTGACCGGCTGCGTGGAGAGCTGGAGGTGCAAAGTGGATATTATTCTGGATGGTATGACGTTCAGCGGAGCGATCTCTGAGGACGCCTTCGTGACCGCATACGCAGCATCTGTGCTGACGGTCCAGAACTGCACCGTCAACGGAAGCGGAACAAGCGGGAAGATCGGCGTTCACCTCAGGGTCGGAAGCACCGTAGTCATGATCACCTGCACGCTCCAGAACCTGAAATATGCCGTGCAGGCCGACGCCTCGTGTTTGCTTTCCGTCAGCGATACGGCCGCAAGCAGCAACACGACCGGTGTCAGAGTCTACCGGGGCGGTATCGTCCTGCTGTGCGGCACCACGCCGGACCTTTTGGGCGGTTCGTCCCACGTCAAAATGGGCGGCATCATCGCCAAGAGCGGCGGCTCACTGCAGTAAAGGAGGCATTGAGATGAATCTGTATCTTTATAAAATCGGAGAGACGGCGCCTGTGCTGGAAATGGAGGAGGTCGTCTCCTATACCGCCGACCAGGTGATGACGGCCGGCGGCGCGGTGTACGGCCCCTTTTCGGGAGATTGTGAGCTGTCCGAGACGCCGGACTGCGCCGGGAAACTGCGTGCGGACTGGAAGTCCGAGCATCCCACGGCAGAGACGCGGCTGGAGGAGCTGGAGAGCCTGATGGCGGACATGCTGTTCGGAGGTGAGGCGGAATGACCGTGGCACTGAATCTGCTGTGCCGGGTGATCCGGCGCAGAAT
>JAQXNQ010000411.1 GCA_029098085.1 Oscillospiraceae bacterium | reverse complement strand
CCGGCAGGGCTTTGGGCGCGGCGTACAGGTTGTGAACCGGCTCGCAGACCGCCGCCCACAGGGTGCTGCCCTCCGGCAGGTCGGCCGCCAGCAGCATCCTTCCGCCCATGGACAGACCGTGGGTCAGCAGAGAACCAGTCTTGCCGGGGACTGCCTGCCAGCCCGCCAGCCTGTCGGGATCCATCACATACCGCATCAGGGAGGATTCCCGGTAGTTGGTGTGGGGGCCGCTGCCGCCCATGTAGTAGAAATAAGCCTTCCCGTCCTTGAAGACCGGTGCGCTGGCATAGATGCAGCAGCAGTCGGGAACGCCGCTGCCATAGCAGCCCTCGCTGCGGGGAATCAGAGCCTGTCCGGGGGCAATCCGCTCCCAGTGGAGCAGGTCATGGCTCAGGGTCAGCTGGCAGTCCACCAGGTCGAAATCCGGTGCGCCGTGGTCGCCGCCATGATAGACCGACGGCAGACCGAACCAGGTGCCGCCGTAGGAGAAGACCGGCATGGAATAGATCTGGTCGTCCATGCCCTCTCCCCGCAGGATCTCTACCGGTTGGGTCCAGTGGAAAAAGTCCTCGCTCTCACAGAGGGCGCTGAGCCGCACCCCGTCCCAGGTGCGGGTGATCAGCCGGTAGCGGCCGGTGTTTTCGTCCCAGAAGGCGAAATTGTGGGTGTCTCCGGCAGGGTTGTGCTCCGGCCAGCGGATGGGATCGCACCAGTCCATGCCGTCGGGGGAGTAGGAGACCGCCATCTCGCCGAACAGGTCGTATTTCATCGTCATCTTGTACCGCTTCCGGGGGTCGGTCTCGTGAGCATCCCGGAAAACCGAAGCGCCGTGGGCGTAGACAAAAACGATGTTGTTGTCCCTGCTGCCGTCAAATTCCACCCGGCCCAGAGCGGGCTTTTCCCAGTGCACGCCGTCTTTGGAGCAGGCGTAGAGCAGGCCGGTGACCCGGTCGCTCCGGGGCTGATAAACGGCGCCCACCCGCTCCTGCAGGGGGCGGGCCTCGGCGTCCGGATCCCGGAGAATGCAGGTGTAGTAGCAGCGGAACAGTGCCGCCTCTTCATCGTAAAAGACATTGGGGTAGCCGTTGTCGATGCGGGCCTCCCAGTGCCGGGGCGGATCGGCGAAGTATTCTTCGGTAAAGAGCGGCTCGGACGGGGATTTTTCGCCCTTGCCGGTCACCTGCCGAAGATGGGTGTACATCCAGACATTGCGGGGATCCACGAGAAATTTGTGCGTCATGGCCTTGGCCTCCTGAGGAAGTTTGTCGTGAAAACGGTCTTTTGCGGACTACCGTGCGGACTGTGCCGCTTTTTTCATTGTAGCACAGCGCGGAGCCGTCTGCAACGAAAATTTTCAGCGTATTGACATTTATCCTGAAAGCTTTTACAATAAAATCAGTTAAAACGCAAGGGGAGGGGGCTCTGCTTCGGCAGAGAAGGCCTGTTTTTGCCCACGGTTCCGTCCTTCGGGGCGGCAGAAGGAGAGAAGCGTATGGAACTCTGTCTGGATGATGCGTCCTGTCTGGGACTGCTGCTTGAATCGGAGCAGCTGGAGGATACCGGGTTTGTCAACCCGCTGTTTCAATGGGAGCTGCGGTCTCTGTACCTGAACGGGATTCCTGCCGTTTATGCAGTGAACAGCACTGTCCGGTACCGCGTCTTTTTGTATCGGATCCGCCGGGGGGATCTGCGGCGGCTGAAGGAGCAGACTATTTGGGCGATCCAGGCTCAGATGTTGGCCGATGGCTTCCCTCCGCAGTGGGTGGAGCAGTATATCCGGCTGGCGGGGGAGCCCAGGGCGGTGCATCTTTCCTGCCATCCCCAGCTGGAGGACACCCTGCACCTGATGACGCTGCTGGGCAGAAAGGGCGTGTGGGAAGCCCTCAGAAGCGGCATGCTGTACAGCCTGCTGAATCACGATTCTGCTGTCATGACGATGACAGAGCAGGAAGCTGCTTCCGTGTCGTGGTTTCCCGCTTCTGAAGAGGAGAGGCAGGATGTCTGCCAGAGCTTTTATCTGGCCGTGCAGGAGCTGCTGGAATCGGAAGGTCTGCCGGAGGAGCAGGCCCGGGACGCCCGCAGCGGCGGCTGATCCTGTAACGCAGAAGGCCGCAGGAAGCGTTTTCCTGCGGCCCCGATCGGCTTCCCTGTCCGCTTGTGCGGAGCAGGGGATTTTTTATTTTGCCGGAAGAATCGGTCTGCTGCATGTCCGGCATCGTCTCCGCATGGCTACAGATCGCTCTTCACCTTGGCCAGAGCGCCCTTTTCCAGCCGGGAAACCTGCGCCTGGGAGATGCCGATTTCTCCCGAAACCTCCATCTGGGTTTTGCCCCGGAAAAAGCGCAGGTAAATGATCCGCTTTTCCCGCTCGGTGAGCTTCTCCATGGCGTCCCGGATGGACATCTCCTGGATCCAGCTTTCGTCGCTGCCGCCGTCGGACACCTGATCCATCACATAAATGGTGTCGCCGCCGTCGGAGAAAACCGGCTCGTAGAGGGAAACCGGCTCCACAATGGCCTCCAGCGCCAGCACGACCTCCTCCTTGGGCAGCTGCAGCTCCCGGGCAATTTCCAGTACGTTCGGCTCACGGCCCAGCACACCGGTGAGCTTTTCCCGGGCCTGCATGGCGCGGTAGGCAGTGTCCTTCAGTGACCGGCTGACCCGCACCGGACTGCTGTCCCGCAGAAAGCGCCGGATTTCCCCGGCGATCATGGGAACCGCGTAGGTGGAGAATTTGACCAGATGAGAGCAGTCAAAATTGTCGATAGCTTTGATCAGCCCGATGCACCCGACCTGAAACAGATCGTCCGGATCCTCGCCCCGGCCCAGAAACCGCTGGATGACACTGAGAACCAGCCGCAGATTTCCCCGGATCAGCTTTTCCCGGGCGGTAGGATCCCCGTCCCGCAGCTGCTGCAGCAGCGCCGTTTTTTCCTTCTCCCTGAGCACCGGCAGCTGCGCCGTGTTGATGCCGCAGATTTCGACCTTATTGCCGTTCATCCCGGACGCCTCCTTCCTGGGTACTGTCAGTATGAGCGGAAGAAGGGGTTTCCATGCGCAAAAAGCACTGGCAAATATTGCAGGGGATGGTGCAAAAAACGGTGGGTTAAAATTGTAGTTGACAAATACAGTAAACAGTGATAGACTAGATTTACAGTTTGAGTAATCCAAAGGAAGTGGTGGACGTGTTTTCGATTGATGAAGCCTCCCTGGATGAGCTGCAGAGCGGCGTACGGGAGGAGGAAGGCGGCTGCCGCTGTCTGGTCTGCGGCGAACGCTTTTGCGAGGGAGAAATCTACCCGGTGGAGGGGCGGCTGTTTGACTGCCGGCGGGCTGCCCGGCTTCATGTGGAGCAGGTCCACGGCGGCATGCTGGAGGTGCTGCTGGCGGAGGAGGGAAAGCAAAATCCCTTTACCGACAACCAGAAGCAGCTGCTGCGGCTGTTTGGGGAGGGCAAAACCGACAGTGAGATTGCGGCGGAAACCCGGACCGCCCTTTCCACCGTCCGCCATCAGCGGTTTGTGTTCCGGGAAAAGCAGCGTCAGGCAAAGCTGGTGCTGGCAGTCTGTCAGCTGGCTCTGTCCGGCCGGACGGCGGAGCAGGATCGGATCCTGCCGCCCCATGGAGGTGCAAAAATGGTGGATGATCGGTATCTGATTACCGCAGAAGAAAGGGAAAGAATAATCAAGGGGGCCTTTTCCAGCCTGTCGCCGCTGGTGCTGAAGGCCATTCCACCCAAACAGAAAAAGAAGGTGGTGGTACTGGGACGCATTGCTGAGGAGCTGGAGCCCGGCCGCCGCTATACCGAAAAGGAACTCAATGAACTGCTGAAGGGGATCCACGAGGACTACGCGACTCTTCGCCGGTATCTGATTGAGTACGGCTTTATGGATCGGGAGCGGGACTGCAGCGCCTATTG
>JAQXNQ010000410.1 GCA_029098085.1 Oscillospiraceae bacterium | reverse complement strand
CTCCTGATCGTCAAACTTGGACTTGGTGAACCAGAGGACAAAGTCAGTCTTGCTGCGTTTGTTGGGATCCTCTTCCACACTGTCCCGGACACCTACGGCCAGCTCCTCCTCCTTCTGGTTGCTGAGCACATAGTACTCCTTCAGTCTGGAGGTGTCAAAATAGACGTTGCCGCCAGCCTCATAGGCGTAGCCCTTTTCCAGCAGAGAGGAAATGACCTTGATGAACTCGTCGATGCAGTGGGTGGCAGGCTCCACCACATCGGGCCGCTTGATGTCCAGCTTCTCGCAGTCGGCAAAGAAGGCCTTGGTGTAAAAGTCGGCGATCTCCAGCACCGTCTTCTTTTCCCGCTTGGCGCCCTTGAGCATCTTGTCCTCGCCGGTGTCGGCGTCGCTGGACAGATGACCCACGTCGGTGATATTCATGACCCGCGTCACGTCATAGCCCAGATAGCGCAGGAATTTCTCCAGCACGTCCTCCATGATATAGCTGCGCAGATTGCCGATGTGGGCATAGTGATAGACAGTGGGGCCGCAGGTGTACATGGACACCTTGCCCTCCACCCGGGGGACAAAGGGCTCCACCTTTTTGGTCAGGGTATTATAAAGGTTCAGTCTGTTTTCCATAACAGCGGGTTCTCCTTTTCTGTCTGTAAGACCTCGGACGCGGCGTCCGGAAAAGTCCCGGAACACCCATCCTGTATATATCAACAGTATACCATAAAATCACAGCGGTGAAAAGTCCCCTTCAGGGAAAAAATCCCCCATGCAGAAGAAAACGATTTTTGTGAGCTTTTCAAAAATCATCCATGTCAAAGTCTTGAAAAAATGATTGTCAGACTATAGACAAGGGCAAAAAAATGCGGTATAATAGCAGTATCATTAACATGGGGGAGTTTGGATTTGCTTGATTTTATCCGGGAGGAGTCCATCTGGAAAACGCTCCCGCAGGAAACCCGCCCCATCGTGTTATATGGTATGGGAGACGGCGCGCTGAAGGTGCTCGACCGGTGCCGGCAGTACGGCATTCCGGTGGCGGGGATCTTCGCCAGCGACGAATTTGTTCGGGGACAGACCTTTGAAGGCTTTCCGGTCCGCAGTCTGAAGGAAATGGAGGACCTCTTCGGAGATTTTGTCGTTTTGCTCTGCTTTGCCGCCTTTCTTCCGCCGCTGATGGAAAAGATTCTCGCCATTGGCCGGCGGCATACGCTGCTGGCGCCGGATGTACCGGTTTTCGGCGGCGGACTCTTCACCGACGAATATCTCTTTGCCCATCAGGCACAGCTGGAGGCCGCCTATGACCTGCTGGCGGACGAGCAGTCCCGGCTGGTGTTCCGGTCAGTGGTGAATTTCCGGCTCAGCGGAAAGCTGTGCTGGCTCACCGGCTGCGAAAGCCCCAGAAAAGAGGTTTTCAGCAGGCTGCTGCAGCTGGGCAGCCGGGAGCGTTATCTGGATCTGGGCGCCTATGACGGCGACACCCTGCGGGAATTTTTCGGATATACCGGCGAACAGGCCGAATTGGCCCTGGCGCTGGAGCCGGACCCCAAAAACTTCCGCAAGCTCCAGAAGGCCGCCGAAGCCCTTCCTGAAACTGTCCGCCTTCTGAACGCCGCTGTCTGGGAACACGATGCCGTTCGCTCCTTTGACGGACGGGCAGGCCGCTCCTCTTCCCTTTCCGAAACAGGGAGGCTGACCGTGCCGGTGCGGAGCATCGACAGCCTGTGGGACAAGTACGGCCCCTTTACCTATATCAAAATGGATGTGGAGGGAGCAGAGCGCCAGGCGCTGCTCGGCGCCCGGGAAAGCCTGCGCCGCCATTATCCAAAGCTGCTGTTTTCCGGCTATCACCGGACGGAGGATCTCTTTTCCCTTCCCCTGCTGCTCCATGAGTTGGCACCGGACTATCGGATCACACTGCGGCACCATCCTTACTTCCCGGCTTGGGAGACAAACTTCTGTGCTGTTCCAAACGGGAGATAAACAAACCGTCCGGGAGGGGGACTTCCGGAATTCCTTTATCCCTTCCTCGCTGAGGATTGACATAAAAATCTTTTACAAAGGAGATATGATACATGAACGTAAACTGGACTGAAGCCTGGGCAACCGTTCTGACCGGCATCGTAGTTGTATTCGTTGCGCTGGTCGTTCTGATCGCCGTTGTATGGATCTTCGGCGTCATCTCTTCTTCCGCCGGCAAGAAAGCTGCCGCTGCGAAAAAAGCCCCCGAAGCGCCCAAGGCTCCTGCAGCCGTTCCCGCAGCGCCCGTTGTGACTGCTCCCGCTGCCTCCTCTGACGACGAGATGGATGCCGTTGCAGCAGCCATCACCGCTGCGCTGGCCGTCATCCTCTCTGAGGAGGGAACCGGTAAATCCTATGTGGTCAAGAGCATCAAGCGTGTCAGAAACGGTGGTTCTGCCTGGAGAGGCGCCGGTCTGGCCGAGAATGTCAGGCCCTTCTGATCCCCGCTTCCCAAAATACTGTAAAGAAAGGACACTGAAAAATGTTTGAAGTTTTTCTTGACAGCGTTTCCAGACTGGTCAGCGCTTCCGGTTTCCTCAACGTAGACTGGCGTCAGCTGGTCATGATCGGCATTGCCTGCTTCCTGGCCTATCTGGCCATTGCCAAGGGCTATGAGCCCCTGCTGCTTCTCTCCATCGCCTTCGGCATGCTGCTGACCAATATTCCCAACAACGGCCTGTTCCACATGGATTTCTTCGTGGGCAACTCAATCGATTACGGGCAAGTCCTGCATGACGGCGGCCTGCTTGACATCCTCTATCTGGGCGTTAAGCTGGGCATCTATCCGCCTCTGATCTTCCTTGGCATCGGCACCATGACCGACTTTGGTCCCCTGATCGCCAACCCCAAGAGCTTCCTGCTGGGTGCTGCTGCACAGCTGGGCATCTTCATCGCCTTCGTCGGCGCGCTGCTGCTGGGCTTTTCTCCTGAAGAGGCTGCCTCCATCGGCATCATCGGCGGCGCTGACGGCCCCACCGCCATTCTGGTCACCAAGACCCTGGCTCCTCACCTGCTGGGCTCCATCGCTGTTGCGGCCTACTCCTACATGGCGCTGGTTCCGGTTATCCAGCCCCCCATCATGAAGGCGCTGACCACCAAAAAGGAGCGCGCTGTCAAGATGGATCAGCTGCGTCCCGTTTCCCGCACTGAAAAGATCATCTTCCCCATCGTCGTTACCCTGGTTGTCTGCTTCATGGTTCCTGACTCCACGCCCCTGATCGGTATGCTGATGCTGGGCAACCTGATGAAGGAATCCGGCGTGGTGGATCGTCTGGTCAAGACCGCTCAGAACGAGCTGATGAACATCATCACCATCTTCCTGGGCATCACCGTAGGCGCCACCGCTTCCTACGACTACTTCCTGACTCCCAAGACCCTGGGTATTCTGATCATGGGTCTGGCTGCCTTCTGCATCGGTTCCGCCGGCGGCGTTCTGCTGGGCAAGCTGATGTACATCGTCACCAAGGGCAAGGTCAATCCCCTGATCGGTTCCGCCGGTGTTTCCGCGGTTCCCATGGCCGCCCGTGTTTCCCAGAAGGTCGGCGCTGAGACCGATCCCACCAACTTCCTGCTGATGCACGCCATGGGCCCCAACGTGGCCGGTGTTATCGGTTCGGCTGTTGCTGCAGGCGTTCTGCTCTCCATCTACGCCTGATGTTTCCATGAACCTGAAACCGGCTCCCGCTTCGGCAGGGGCCGGTTTTATATTTCCCCAAGCCCTTTTATGCAGAAACCGGACGGAAACAACTGCTTCCGTCCGGTTTTTTACGCTCAGAATACAATCTCCCGATTCTCTTTGGAGGACTGGTAGATGCTCAGCACCACCCTCAGCGTCTCCGCGGCATCCTCCGGTGTCACGTCCACCGGCTTGCCCTGCTCCACCGAATCATAGAACCGCTCGATCTGACGCAGGTGGCAGTTGCCCCAGTAGCCGAACTCGCCGCTGCTGCTGACGGCCGGGCGGATGACCTGCTCCTTCCCGTTCAGGGTCAGGGTCACGGTGTCCCCCACCAGCAGCATCCGGCCATGCTCCCCTTCCACCTCAACGCGGATGGGGCTGTTGTGGGTGTAGTAATTGCAGGCATAGAAGGAGTAAACCGCCCCGCTCCGGAACCGGATCATGGCATCGGCCACATCCTCCACCTCGATGGTTTTCAGCACCCGGCGGTCGATATGTCCGACGATCCG
>JAQXNQ010000409.1 GCA_029098085.1 Oscillospiraceae bacterium | reverse complement strand
GAAGCCGCTGTAATGCTGGAATTTATAGGGAAGATCCAGCGGATTGCAGTATTCCTTCATGACGTCTGTCTCCTTGCTCTGTCAGTTGAAAAAAGCGGTGTCGGGAGGGGGAGGCGCATCCAGAGATGCAGGTTGATGGGTGCAGACCGTCTCTCCCCCGGCAAAGTACTGCAGCGCATGGTCGATATAGACCGGAATGGTGGCGCAGTAGCTGACGACGGTGCCCTCGCAGCCCCGGTCGGGCATCTGCCGGATGTGCAGCTTTTCATACCGGCTGCAATATGCCAGCGCCCGGGCGCAGTGCTCCCGCACCAGCTGCTTCTGAGCATCGGTCAGGTTTTCAGGGTGGGCGTCATCCGCAAAGGCGGCGATCTTCTTCAGCTCCGAAATAGCCTGCAGATGCACTGCGCTGCAGCCGCAGCGGTTCTCCCACAGCCGCAGCCTGCCCAGACCTTCGGGGCTGTCCGTTTCCGCCAGACAGCTCCGAAGCTGCTCCAGCAGCTGTTCATAGGTCTTTTGGCTGTGGGCAAGGGATTCCTCCTTCCAGCTCCGAATCCAGCCCAGACCCTTGGGATTCAGCCAGCAGCCCAGATAGCAGAAGCCCACATTGAACAGATGATCCCGGTTATAGATGTCCAGCTTTTCCAGAGTTTCCATCAGTTCGGCAAAGGTTTCGGGTGCGCCGATACCATGTTCGCAGGCATACTGACGGTAAAAGTCCATCGGATGGATTATTGCACAACAGGCCTGCGCCGCGTAGGAAATGGTCAGGCTGTTCTCTGCCGTCCGCCAGTGGTTCAGGCAGATGCCGTGGATGGAATCAGCAGGACTGATCTCCCGGCAAAGCTCCAGCAAACTGTAGATGCCGCCGCAGCTGTTCTGCTGAATATACATATTCCCATCAAATTCCACCCAGGAATACAGCATGGTTTTCTGCAGCTCATTGGGCTGGAAATCCATGTGCCGGATCGCATCGGCCACGGCCAGGGCGCCGTGGGCCGGCAGGAAGGACCAGCGCAGCTCCGAAGGGAAGATGCGGCTCATGATTTCCTTTGCAACCCGAAGGGTCTCCTTGCAGGTCACATACAGCCCCACCTGCAGTTCCTTGCCGGGAGCCATCCATTCCGCCTGATCCCGCCACATCCGCCAGATCTGTCCGACGCTGCGCAGGGTGCCGTCCAGAGCATAGGTGGGGGTTCCGCCGTAAGGAATCCCCTTTTGGCAGAGGGCCGCATAAGCGCCATCGGTCACCTCTTTGCCGAACAGCCGCCCGCTCAGCTCCAGCGCCTCCTCGCCGGTGATCCGTTTGCTGTCATCGCCGCCGCCCTCGGGGGTGATCAGCTCGATGACGTCGATCTGGGGATACAGCCGCAGGGCTTCCCGCACCATCTCCTTTTCGGCTTCCAGCGGGGTCAGCTCCTGACACTCGATGGACAGGGTGACCTTCATGCCCGCTTCCCTGGCGGTGCTCATGACTTCGTTCAGCCAATAAACGGCAAACCGTTCCCTTTTGTCCGGATCCTCCAGAATAGCCTCCGCCTCGGGAATGCAGAAGGCCCGGCGGTTCTGCACCGCCACTGCGATCTCCGGATCGGCCGGTACAAAATGCCGCTGACCGTAGAAGAAATGGCCGGCTCTTACCCGCTCTCCGTCCTTGACAAAAGGATGCCACTGGCCGTTGTAGCTGTGGAAGGTGATGGCGTTCATCTGCATCCGGGCCAGATGGCGGATGTATTCTTTGGCCTCCTTCAGGGAATAGGCGGAAATGTCCATGGGGAAGTTGATGTGCTGCCGGATGCCGCGGTAACGGCAGTAGGGGGCAAAGCTCCGGCTTTCGGAAATGGCGGAAAGATCAAATTTTTCCTTCAGGAAATCTCCCTCCGCCGTGAAACCGATGCCCATGACAGACAGCAGCTCATAGACGCAGCAGAGCAGGCTGCTCTCCGAGCCGCCCCGCAGGGTGATGGTGTTCTGCTCCTTCTCCCAAGCGTAGCAATGGGCTTCCAGTGCTTCATCCAGCTCCAGCCGGAAGGTCAGATCGGCATCTCCGCCGAAGGAGGCACCGGAGTATTTTTTGATAAAGGCCGTCAGCTCCCGCTCCGCATATCGGGCGGTCACGCCAGACGCCGTATTTTCAATGGCAATGTTCATGGATACCATGCTCCTTTTCATCCGCTTTTGTACCGGGCGCGAACACACTCTGCTGATCTGATCCTGCATCGAAAGGTAAAGGCGCAGAATCCGAGCCGGGCACCTGCACACATCATACCACAACCCCGGGCGGTGGTCAAACCAAAAAACAGCCCCCCGTTTTGTGCAGATTGGAAACGCAGAGAATCTGTTCGGTTCCCATAGAAAACCGCCGTTCATCGTTTTGGCCGGACATCCGACCTTTACAGGAAAAGTCTCCGAAGCTCTGGGTTGACAGCGGCTTCTTCACCGCGATATAATGAGGGCACAGAAAGGAAGAGATTTATGCTGAAGCTGGACACCCATGTACACTGCGCCCTCTATCGGGAGGAGAGCGCTGAAAAGCGGGTTTACGATGCCGCGGGCATGCTGCGGCATATGGACGCCATCGGCGTGGAAAAGGCCGTTCTGATGAGCTCCGGCGAAACGCCCAATCTGCAGTCGGGACCCGGCGAAAGCCACAACGCCGCCTGCCGGGCTATGGCGGAAAGTCACCCGAACCGGCTAGTCTGGATGTGCAATCTGGATCCGGTGTCACCGGAAACCGTATACGACCGGCTGGCCACCTGTAAAGAAGCCGGGGCCGTGGGGATCGGCGAGCTGATGATCAACCGCTGGATTGACGATCCGCTGCTGTGGGCCGTCTTTGCCGCAGCCGAAACGCTCCGGCTTCCGGTGACCTTCCACATGAGCCCGGAGCCTGGATACAGCTACGGCATCTGCGACCGGGCCGGACTGCCCCTGCTGGAAAGGGCACTGCAGACTTTTCCGGCGCTGAAATTCGTCGGGCACAGCCAGGTGTTCTGGCTGGAGATCTCCGCCGACTGCCCCAGAGAGGATAATAAAGCCCGCTCCGGCTACGGCACCGGACCGGTGATCCCCGGCCGGGTAGAGGAGCTGATGCGCCGGTATCCCAACCTGTACTGCGACCTCTCGGCGGGCAGCGCCTCCTGCGCCATGATGCGGGATGAAGCATACGGGCCGTATTTTATGGAGAACTTCCACGACCGCCTGCTTTACGCCACCGACACCATCAATGAAAAGACCCTTTTCCCACTGGGAGACTGGCTGGACACCCTGGCCGCCGAAGGAAAGCTCTCCGCCAAGGCCCATGCAGCCATCTGCCGGGAGAATGCCCAGAGGGTGTACGGACTGTAACAGAGGAGCTTCCGCCGCGAAAAGAGGCATCCAAACGACTGCAAAAGCCGGCAGTGGTTCCCTGTGAAAGGAGATGCGCCATGAAGCCTGTACCATTCTCTGATGCCCCCATCCGGCTTCGCCCGTTCGGATCAGAGCGGCTGGATGAAATCAAGGCTCTCTATGAAAACGCCGGCTGGACAGCCTATCTGCAGAACGATGACAAGCTGCTCCGGGCCTTTGACAGCAGTCTTTATACGCTGGGTGCCTTTGCGGACGGGCGGCTGGTCGGCTTTGCCCGCTGTGTCGGCGATGGGGAGCACATCGTCTATCTGCAGGATCTGCTGGTGGATATCCCCTGGCAGCGCCGGGGCATCGGCAGACGGCTGATGGAGCAGGTACTGGAGCATTATCACGGCGTGCGGATGTTCCTGCTCTGCACCGACGCCGGAGACGACGGGGCCAACGCCTTTTACCGCGCCCTGGGACTGACTTCGCCGGACAGCGGATACCGCTTTTATGTCCGGCCGTGAGACCAAGCGGCGCTGACGCTGTTTGTCAGACATTTCTCTTTTCCTCCGCTGCGAAAACGAAATCTCTTGCCGGTTGTAAAAGCTGAAAGCGATACCTTTTCGGCATAAAGAGGGGCACAGCATGAAAGAGAACGACATGAGCATCATCTTCGACGTCGGACAGCGGCCGCTGATAAACAAGGCCGGAAGCGGAACCGCCACAGGCCAGGAGCACGGACAGCTGGCCCGGGCCATGATGCAGCAGGAGGGCCTGATTTTCCAGCGGCAGGCTGTCCGGATGCAGCTGCAGCGGGGGGCCTGGACCGGCGACCCATGGTGCATGGGTCAGCTGGCGCGGAGCTATTATGATCAGGGCCGGGAGCTGCTTCCCCACGCCCTGTGCTGGTGGCGCCGGGCGGCAGTGGTCTCCGACAGGGGCGCTCTGGAGGATCTGCAGCGGCTTCCCATCGAGGCGGACATTCTGCAGTACCGCAGCGACAGCTCGGAATTCGCCGATATGGTTCTGCGCTGCGCCATGCTGACGGAATGGGTGCTCACCGATCTGGGACGCACCAGCTGGAGCGCCCTTTCTTTCGCCAGTCGGCTGGAACGGCTGCAGCGGCTCTTTGACAAGGTCGTTCCGGTTCTGCACCTGAACGGAAGCATCCAGCTCCAGCATCAGAATGTTTTACCCGGACAGCGTCCCGATGTGGGCGGTCTCGCCCGTTGGCAGCAGCGCGCAATTCTCATCAGGGATTCCATTTTTGACGGCTATTCCAATCTGATCCGGCTCTCCTTCCACGAGCTGGGGCACTTTGTCCAGTTCAGCATGTGGGATCCCGACACAGCGTCCAGCAGGGCTCAGCAGCAGCGGTTCGGCGTCACCAGAGACAGGGTTCTCAGCTGGAGACAGAAGGCGGAATATCCCGCCTCCCTTTCCAGTCCCATCGAGGCGGACGCTGATACTCTGGCCTACAATGTTCTGATGGCCTGGACCGCCTTTTTTGGCCGCTTCCGATGAAAGGAGCATCTATGCAGCTTATCAGGGACTATATGCGAAACGACCCGCTCCGCCGGGCGCTGGACGATCTGACAGAGCAGACCTTCGGCTTCCGGTTTGAGCGCTGGGTCAGAGACGGCTATTTTGAGGGAGACTATCTGCCCTTTTCCTACGAGCAGAACGGACGCATCCTCGCCAATGTGTCGGCCAATCGGATGCGGTTTTGGCAAAACGGCCGGGATCGGCTGTACATCCAGCTGGGCACCGTCATGACCGATCCCGCCTTCCGGCGGCAGGGGCTGGCCGCTTCCCTGATGAAAACGGTGCTGGAGGAATACGAGGGACGCTGCGACGGAATCTATCTGTTCGGCGACCTGAGCGCCCTGGGCTTTTATAAAAAGCTGGGCTTTTCGGTGGGGCTGCAGTACCGGTACACCCTTCGGGAAGAGGCGCGGCAGCAGCTGCGGCCCCTCTTCCCTGCCCGGCCGGAAGCCGTGTTTCAACGCATCGCTCCGGAGGATCTGCCAGCCATCCAACGCTATCGGGAGGCTGTCCGGCAGAGCGCCGTGCAGTCTGCGCTGGAGCAGGTGAACAAATACGGCCTGCAGATGTTCTACACAGCAGGCGGACAGAACGTCTTCTTCTGCCGGGAGCTGGACTGCTATGTGGTCATGGAGCCGCAGGGGCAAGAGCTTTGTCTGAAAAGCATCATCTGCCGGGAGAAGCTGCCGCTGGAGCAGATCCTGCAGCGGATTCCGTTTCCCTTTAACCAGCTGACGCTGGGCTTTGCGCCCTGCGGCGAGGATGCGGCGCTGTTCACGGCCTCTCCCTTCGGCGGCGGAGAGGATTACCGCTTCTTTTTCCGGGGCAAACAGCTGAAGAGCATCGAGCAAGAGAAGCTGTATTTCCCGGAGCTGTCCCATGCATGAAAAAGCGCTCCCCGCACCATTTGGTACAGGGAGCGCTTTTTGTTATGCTTGCAGCCGAAACTTATGCGCCGTAAACGATATCGTAGCTGGAATCAGCGAAGTTTACCGTGACGGTGGTGCCGTCAGAGAAGGTGCTGCGCTGCTTCAGAGGATCGCCGTCCAGAATCTCGTGACGGGTCAGCTCGCACTTGGCCACCTTTTCCTGCAGCTCGGCCACGATGCGCCAGCGGGCAATGTTCTCTTCCAGAACCTTGTTGCTGCCAAAGGCGCCGTCGATGCCGGGATATGCGCCGTCTTTGTCCATGTAGGCAGCGCCGCCATTCAGGAGAGCGTAGAGCATGTAGTCCTCCTGACCTTCCAGGTGATCCATGGGCCAGGGCAGGATCATGCACTCATGATAGACCAGATTGAACAGAGGGGCAGGAATGCCGTGGCGGGGTGCACCGGGAGGCGCCAGCATGAAATCGTGGGGGCCGTAGTGGCAGAAGACCAGGCTCTCCATAGCCCAGTCGTTGCACTCCTCCGAGCTGGGCACGATACCTCTGGAGGTCAGGTAATCAAAGCACTGTCCCCGGTACTCGAGGCACTGGCGGCGGGTCATCCGATGCTCGGGATGGACGCATTCGTCCGGCTCGTTGCAGGTGAAGACGTCCAGATAGGTGCCCTCCAGATGAATGCCGTGACGGAGCACTTCCTCGAAGTTGCGCTTGACATAGTAGGGAGCCTGAGAAGCGCAAAGGTAGGTCTGGTGGCCGCCGGCCCAGCGGGACATTTCAAAGACGCTGCCGTCGGGGGCGTGGATGCCGAACTCCTTGTCAAAAGTGGCGGCATCGAAATAGTAGTCGCGGTACTGGTCGTGCAGGCCGAACATATAGCCGCAGGACTCCAGCGTGTCGGACAGCTCCTTCAGGCCCTCCCAACCGCCGGCCTCAGCACAGGCAGGCAGATAGTCGGGGTGCTGGTTGTCATAACCGGGCTGTCCCCAGCCGTCCAGATGGAGATAGAGCTTCTCCACGCCCAGCCTCTTGTAGTTGAGCACCTCCTGGGTGCGGATTGAGAAGGGAACCAGAGAGTTGTTCTTTTCGGGATCTGCAGGATCAAAGAAATCGGAATAGGGATCCACATGGGTCTTGATTCCCTTGTGGACAAAGGCGGCACCGATCAGCTTGTCCACCCGCGGATTGCGTGCAGCCTTCTCAGCCAGGCTCACAAAGTGGCCGGTCTCCTGCACATAGGCCCGATAGACCTTGCACAGGTCATTGTAGTCGCAGTCGGGCAGGAAGGTGTACCGGGCAATGCGGCGGTAATCCATCTTGCCCAGGCTGGGGAGCCAGCGCAGGGAGATGTGGGTGTAGGGGCCGTCTGCGGGATGATCCACATCATAGGCGCCATCCCACGGGGTCTGGTTGATAGCGATGTAGCCGCCGTCGGGCCGAACCTGACCGAACCAGGGCATGTAGGCTGCAGCGCTGCAGAACTGACCGCCGAAGTGCATCTTGGTCAGCTCCACCGGCCAGTCGTTGGGCAGCAGAAGACCCTGCTCAATGTTCAGCACACTGTACCAGCTCTTGTCGCCTTCCTCAAAGGACATGGGGCCGGGCCAACAGACACCGGTTACCTCCAGACCCTCATCGCAGCGGGGAATAAACTCAAAATACACGTCACCGGTGCTGCCCTCTGTCCAGACGATGGTCTCAAAGGCGAAAGGGATCTCCTCTTTCCCGTTGGGGAAAGCCCGATAGGTGGAGCGGATGCCATCACCCACGCCGGTCTTCCAGATGCTGTGACGAATTTCCACGGCTTCGGAAAAGCGCTTTTCTCCGCCGTCCTTCAGCAGGATGCGGGGCACATAGCCCTCTGCCCAGGACCAGCGACGTCCGCCGGCTTCCACCGTAATGGCCAGCGTCTCGCTGTTCAGCTGCAGGGTGGTGGCACCGTTTGTCACCGAAATAATACTCATACTGACTCCTCCTGTGTCTTTATTGCGTACAATTACAAACGAACTGAAAACGCAAGAAGTACATTTCCCCTTCATTTTACCATATTCTGTTCAGCTGCACAAGGGGGAATTTCGCCCCCGGGATGCAAAATTTTTGCCGGAGAATTTTACTTTGAAATTTTTAAAAAGGCCTTGACAGCAAACCGTATCACTGATATAATACAGTTGTAATCCGTACTACTCGAGTAATACAGTTTGAGGGGAGGATGACCGTGCTGGATTTTACCGGGCTGGTTTTCAATGAACAAAGCCCTATCTATCTGCAGCTGGTACGCTATGTCCAATCGGCCATTGTGGCCGGGAGCGTATCGCCCGGAGAGGAGCTGCCCTCAAGGCGGCTGCTCTCCTCCCTGCTGGGGGTCAATCCCAACACCATTCAGAAAGCTTACCGCATGATGGAGGAGGAAGGGCTCCTTGTCTCCCACGCCGGATCGGGCAGCGTGCTGACCTTCACCGAAGAAAGCGCCGCCCGGCTGCGGCGGCAGCTGCTGCTGGAGGACACCAGAGGCTATGTGGCTCTGCTCAAATCCATGGGCCTGACCCTGCAGGAAGCGGGTGGGCTGTTGGAGGAGGTCTGGAGCGAGGAAAACGGGAGGGAATCGTGATGAAAAAAGGAAACGCACCGTTTCGGGGCTGGCAGAAAATCGCCGCTCTCTGTATGAAAAAATCCCTGCTGCCGACTACCGCTGTGCTAGTGCTGACGGTGGGCCTACAGCTGCTCGGCCTCTGGCGAAATCTGG
>JAQXNQ010000408.1 GCA_029098085.1 Oscillospiraceae bacterium | reverse complement strand
AGGGATTGCCTATCGTTAGACTGCCAAGGCATTTAAGGTTTTACTCGAGTTTCCTTCGCTTTCCCCTGCGGGGAAAGCCAAAAAATCGCGGGTCCTCGACACGACTTTCAGTCTTAGTCTGACACGGCCTTCAGCCTTAGTCTGGCAGCGCCCGTTGCAAACAAACGCAAAGAAAGCTCACTCACGCGCAAGAACGCTTGCGTTCTTGCAGCTTTCCGCTTGCGGAAAGCGATGCGCCCGGCGCGGACAATCAAAACAAAAAAGCGCGGCCCGCAGGCCGCAAGATACTAACTAGACAAAGCCATGCCCGCTTCCAGCGGGCATATACTCTACCTTCTTTGTGCCACTTTTTCTTAAAAACCACTTTTTTACAGTCTGAGCCGCCCGTCCCAATCCGGAACAGGCGGCTTTTCACGTTATCTCTGTGCCTCAAATCTGTCGAGGCAGTATTCGGTAAAGGTCCGGACAATCCGCTCATACCGCCGGGGATCCTCCATATAGCTGAGGCCGTGTCCGGCGTCGGGGAAGGTCTCGAGAAAGGCCGGCCCGGCACAGCGGGCGTAGATTTCCCGGCTCATGCTGCAGGGGACGAACCGGTCGTCCTCGCCGTGGATCAGCAGAATGGGGATGTCGGTTCGCTCCACCGCCCGCAGGGCATCCGCTTCGTTCAGGGAAAACCTGCCCAGTGTCCGCGCCCCCACCCGCACCAGCGCCATGGACAGCCGGACGGGCAGTCCTGCATCCTGACAGACCTTGCGGATGATGGCGGCGGGGGAGGAATAGGGGCTGTCGGCGACGATGCCGCAGACATTGTTCGGCAGCGGCAGCTCCGCCGCCATCAGTACGGTGGCCGCGCCCATGGACACGCCGGAGAGGAAGATGGGGGTGTCCGCTCCGAACCGCTTCGCCGCGTACTCCGCCCACAGCAGACAGTCCTCCCGCTCCCGTATGCCGAAGGTGATGGTGTGCCCGCCGCTTTTCCCATGGGCCCGCTGATCCACCACCAGGGTGTTGTGCCCCATGGAGCGGGCCAGGGCGTTGCCGCCGCAGAAATCCCGGGAACCGGCGCCCCGGTAGCCGTGCAGCTCGATCTGCAGCGGCGCGCCGTCCCGCAGGTGGTAGTACCGCCCCTCCAGCCGGGTGCCGTCCTCCGCTGTGATGGACACCCGCTCAAAGGGCAGCGCTTCGATTTTCCGGATCAGGGAGAGCATCTGCTCCCGGTGCCGCTCGTACTGCTCCCCTTTGGGCAGGTCATAGACGTCCTTTCGCTTTTTCGGCGCATAAAAGGCCGTGCCGTAGGCCCAGCAGACCGCCGCCAGCATCAGCACCAGCGCGCCCGCTCCGATCAGAATTCCCGTCATTTTCCTCTTCCTTTTCCCGGCTTTTTGTCGGGATTTCTTTTGCAGAAAACCCCTCTGCGGATAGTTTGCCTGAAACGGCGGAAAAAGTCAAGGGGAAAGTTTGGGAAGAGGGCGAAATGAGGCTGCGGAGAATAAAAGACGGGAGACCCCGGTATCAAGCCGGAGTCTCCCGCGCATCATTTCTCTGATATTTTGACGATGTGAAAATCGCAGTCATTTCCGGAAATCTCCAGAGACGGCGGGTCAGGGCAGAGTGTGAAATTCTTACTTCTCCGCCTTCAGCCGGATCACGTTCCAGGACAGGGGCGCGAGGGTCGACCGGAGCGTTTCTCCCTCCAGCTTTGACTCTCCGTCCGCTTTGGGCGTGACGGCATCGGGATGGTCGGCGGTGTTTTCCTCCTTGAGGCCGTGGCCCTGCAGGGTCAGGTGCTCCAGCACCGACAATCTTCCAAAGTCGGGCAGAGCGGTCTCCAGCTCCATTTCCTCCTGGCCCCGGTTGACGGCGAAGACGGTGAGCTCCTTCTTCTCCTCGTTCCAGACGGCAGCGGACTCCAGATAGGGGACAAAGTCCCGGCCCTGGGTGCTGTAGCCGCCGCAGCTGATCTCCGGCCGCAGGGAGATGCCCCGGCCGTAGAGGGAAGCGTGGAGGAAGGGGTAGTAGATGGTCTGGGCCCAGGCGGGGCCGCCGTTTTCGGTCATGATGGGCGCGATGACATTGACCAGCTGGGCGAGGCAGGCGATCTTGACCCGGTCGGCATGCCGCAGCAGGGTGATCAGCAGGCAGCCCACCAGCAGGGCGTCCTCGAAGTTATAGACGTCCTCCAGCTGGGGCGGCGCCACGGTCCAGGGCTCGATGGCAGCGTCCTTTTCGTTGCTGTGGTACCAGACATTCCACTCGTCGAAGGAGAGGTTGATGGTCTTCTTGGAATGTTTTCTGGCCTTGACCGCGTCGCAGATGGAGACCACCGACTCGATGAAGTCTCCGAAATCCAGCGACCGGGACAGGAACAGGCCGATGTCGTCCTTGCGGTTGTCGTAGTAGCTGTGCAGCGAGATGTAGTCCACATAATCGTAGGTATGCTCCAGAACGGTGGTTTCCCAACTGCCGAAGGTGGGCATGCCCAGTCCCGAGCTGCCGCAGGCCACCAGCTCGATGGTGGGATCCACCCATTTCATGACCTTGGCGGTTTCGGCGGCGATCCGGCCGTATTCCTCGGCGGTTTTGGCGCAGATCTGCCAGGGGCCATCCATCTCGTTGCCCAGGCACCAGGTTTTGATGCCGAAGGGCTGCTCAAAGCCGTTCTGACGCCGCTTGTCGCTGTAATAGGTGCCGCCGGGGAAGTTGCAGTACTCCACCAGATTCCGGGCCTCGTCGGGGCCTCGGGTGCCCAGGTTCACGGCCATCAGCACCTCGCTGCCGGCTCGTCTGGCCCATTCCTGGAACTCGTCGATGCCCACCTGATTGGTCTCGATGGTGCGCCAGGCCAGCTCGGGGCGGCGGGGACGGCTTTCCCGGGGTCCGGTGCCGTCTTCCCAGTTGTAGCCCGACACGAAATTGCCGCCGGGGTAGCGGACGATGGGCACCTGCAGCTGCCGCACCAGCTCCAGCACATCCTGCCGGAAGCCCAGCTCGTCGGCGGTGGGGTGATCCGGCTCATAGATGCCGCCGTAGACGGCACGACCCAGATGCTCAATGAAGGAGCCGAACAGCCGCTTGTCCACCTCACCGATGGTACTGCTCCGGCTGACGGTTTGTGTTGCTTTCATAACGGTACACTCCTTATTTGATGATGACGGAAAGATTTTCCTTCCGGGGTCTGGGATCAGGGGCCTCTCCGGCGGGGATGCCCACGGCCAGGGAACCCACGGCGAAATAGTCCTCCGGGATGCCCCACTGCTGCTGCAGCGCCTTGCCGCCCTCGGTGGGGAAGATGCGGGTGACGGCGTGGATCCAGCAGCTGCCCAGCCCCAGGGCATGGGCAGCCAGCATCATGTTTTCCATGGACAGGGCGCCGCACTCGGCTGCGGCGATGGCGTCCTTCTGCGCAAAGACGACAATGACGGTGGGGGCGCCGTAGAACGGGTCGTCCTCCAGCCCGCCTGCCGCCAGCAGGTTTTTGATATTGTCACGGCCCTGCACCGCAGCGAATTTCCGCAGCTGCTGGTTCATGCCGCTGGGGGCATACTCCGCCGCCGTCAGCAGGGTCTGCAGGGCTTCGTCGCTGATCTGCTCCGGCTTGTATGCACGGATGCTCCGGCGGGATAGAATCAGGTCGATCATGGGATTGGACATGGTGGTAAACCTCCTTTGGATGGTACGAAAGCCGGAAAGGGGAAGACTCCGGAGACGTAGTCAGTGAATAGTGAAGAGTGAATGGTGAATAGTTGAGGAGAATCGGGGCTGCGCCCCTTGAATATTGACGGGATTTGAAGAGCTTTGCTCCGATCTTTACGCTTCTGCTGGACGATCGTGAATAGTGAGTTCGTTCTGGCGAAGGCTGAAAGATCCCTTTTCTGTTTTAGTTTGCTTGAAAATCGGCAGCAAACCTGCCGTCACTCTTCACTGATAACTAAAAACCTTTTGCTTCGCAGAGCGGCAGAACAGAACCGCTCAGTTTCTGTTCTGCACTTTTTATTCTAAGTGAGTGCAGCGAACGGAATACCTCCACTATTCACTATTCACTCTTAACTTGCAAAACTCTTCAGAGTTTTGCGATGCACTCTTCCAGCAGCGCCTTGGCCTTGAGGATGTCGGCGGTCTGCTG
>JAQXNQ010000407.1 GCA_029098085.1 Oscillospiraceae bacterium | reverse complement strand
TTTGCGAAGCCAAAATGCCGGAAACAAAAACAAAAGCGCCCCGGCTATTGCCAAAGCGCTTTATGGAGCTGTTAACCAGATTCGAACTGGTGACCTCATCCTTACCAAGGATGCGCTCTACCGACTGAGCTATAACAGCATGTCATGGAAGACAGCTTTTATATTATACTCGGTTTCGACCTTTTTGTCAAGCGTTTTCTTGAACTTTTTTCAAGATTTTTTAAGCTCAACATTTCCCGTCGACGTTTATAGATTATAGCAGAAAGTTTTGGTTCTGTCAATCCTTTTGAGAAGAAAAAAGAGGGAAAATTTCAGATATGCGGGTGACTGAAGCTTTTGCGTGTGCAGAAGCGGCGGCAAACCCGCGGTTATGGGACTGTCCGGTGCAGCACTATGCTGCGGATTCTGGGGATAAGGAAAAATTCAGAATAATTTTGCTTCTCTTCATCCGCCAAATATGGTATACTATATTCTGTATCGACATGAATAAATGTGGGACAGCCACTATATTGCTATGAACCAAAATGTGGGACAGCTGCTGTCCCGGAGGGGCCGCATCCCCAGGAAAGGAGCAAGGGCCTTTGGATAAACTTTCTCCCATGATGCAGCAATATCAGGAGATCAAAAAGAAGCATCAGGATTACATCCTCTTCTACCGGCTGGGCGACTTTTACGAGATGTTTTTCGATGACGCTCTGGTGGCTTCCCGGGAGCTGGAGCTGACCCTCACCGGCCGGGACTGCGGTCTGCCGGAGCGGGCGCCCATGTGCGGCGTCCCCTATCACGCCTGCGACACCTATGTCAAAAAGCTGGTGGAAAAGGGCTACAAGGTGGCCATCTGCGAGCAGATGGAGTCCCCCTATCTGGCCAAGGGCGTGGTCAAGCGGGAGGTCATCCGGATCACCACCCCCGGCACCGTCATTGAAAGCACCATGCTGCCCGAGGGCGAGAACAACTATCTGGCGTCGGTGTACAAGGCAGCAGACGGCTTCGGCATCTGCTTTGCGGATATTTCCACCGGTGAGGTCCGGTTCTGTGAAAACCGGGAAAAGGATGTGGAGCGGGCCATCATCAGCGAGCTGTCCCGGTTTTCTCCGGTGGAGCTGCTGTTCAACGAGGGCTTCCTCGACTGCAAGGACGCGGCTGCTTTCCTGAAGCAGCGGCTCAGCTGCACGGTGGATCCCATGGATGAGGAAATTTACGACCCCGACAGCTGCGGCAGCCGGATTGTCAGGCAGTTCGGACGGGGACTCACCGCCCTGTCTCTGCAGGACAAGCCCTACGCCGTACTGGCGGTGGGTGCGTTGCTCAGCTATCTGGAGGAGACCCAGAAGGCCGGTATTCAGCGGCTGACCCAGATCAGCTGCTACAGCGAGGAGCAGGTGCTGGCCATCGATTACACCGCCCGCAAGAATTTGGAGCTGACCGAGACCATCCGCACCCGGGAAAAGAAGGGCACCCTGCTCTGGGTGCTGGACAAGACTCGCACCGCCATGGGCAAGCGGCTGCTGCGGCAGTATCTGGAGCAGCCCCTGGCCAGCGTCCCCAAGATTCTCCGGCGGCAGGGCGCCGTGGGAGAGCTGCTTCGCCGGACGGTGGAGCGGGGCGATCTGATGGAAGCCCTGAGCGGCGTGTACGACCTGCAGCGGCTGATGACCAAGGTGGTCTACGGCACGGTGGGGCCCAGAGAGCTGCTGGCCCTGTCCACCACGGCGGGTAACCTGCCGGTTATCGCCGACATCGTCTCCGGACTGGAAGCGCCGCTGCTGCGGGAGCTGTATGCCCAGCTGGATGTGCTGGAGGATGTGAAGGATCTCATCGACCGCGCCATTGATCCGGAGTGCCCGATCAGTCTCAAGGACGGCGGCGTGATCCGGAAGGGCTTCAACGCCGAGCTGGACGAGCTGCACGACATCCGTCAGAACGCCAGAGGGTATCTGTCCGGCATCGAGGAGCGGGAGCGGGAGCGCACCGGCATCAAGAACCTGAAGATCGGCTACAACCGGGTCTTCGGCTATTATATCGAGGTGACCAAATCCTTCCTCAGTCAGGTGCCGGCGGATTATATCCGCAAGCAAACACTGGTGGGCGGCGAGCGGTACATCACCGAGGAGCTCAAGGAGCTGGAAACCAAGGTGCTGTATGCCACCGAAAAGCTGGTGGCACTGGAAGCGCAGCTCTTTGAGGAGGTTCGGGGCAAGGTGCAGGCCCGTCTTCCGGCCATTGAGCGGACGGCGTCGGTCTGTGCGCAGCTGGACGTTTTCTGTTCACTGGCGCAGGCGGCCGCGGAAAACAACTATGTCCGCCCGGACATTACCGTGAGCGGTGCTATTCATATCGTGGGCGGACGGCACCCGGTGGTGGAGGCCATCAGCCGGGAGTCGCCCTTCATCCCCAACGACACCCTGCTGGACGAGGATCAGAACCGGCTGGCGGTCATCACCGGCCCCAATATGGCGGGCAAGTCCACCTACATGCGGCAGGTGGCCCTGATGGTCATCATGGCGCAGATGGGTTCCTTTGTGCCGGCTGAGTCGGCGGAGATCACGCTGGTGGACAAGGTATTCACCCGGGTGGGCGCGTCGGACGACCTGACGGCCGGTCAGTCCACCTTCATGGTGGAGATGACCGAGGTGGCGGAGATCCTGGAAAACGCCACCCCCCACAGCCTGATCGTGCTGGACGAGATCGGCCGGGGCACCTCCACCTTTGACGGCATGAGCATCGCCCGGGCAGTGGTGGAGTACATCATTAAGGAAAAAAATCTGGGCTGCAAGACGCTGTTTGCCACCCATTATCACGAGCTGACCGAGCTGGAAAACGAGCTGCCCGGGGTGGTCAACTACAGTGTGGCGGTGAAAAAGCGCGGAGAGGACATCATCTTCCTGCGCAGGATCGTCCGGGGCGGCGCCGATGACAGCTACGGCATCGAGGTGGCCAAGCTGGCCGGTGTACCCCAGAAGGTGATCCGCCGGGCCAAGGCCATTCTGACTGAGCTGGAAAAAGAAAACGCCCGTCCCACCGCTTCGACCGAGCCGAAGGAGGAGCAGATCTCCCTGACCGAGCAGGCGGATCAGAAGGTGCTGAAGAAGCTTCGCCAGCTGGATCTGGATGCCCTCAGCCCCCGGGAGGCGCTGGAATTTCTGTATGACCTGAAAAAGCTCTTTATGGAGTGAGAAGCTGAAAATGTGTATTGATACGGGCGTTCAGGAGGTGATCCCATGCCTGTGATTCATGTCCTCCCCCGGGAGGTTGCGGAGCTGATTGCCGCCGGTGAGGTCATCGAGCGGCCTGCGTCCATTGTCAAGGAGCTGGTGGAAAACGCCATCGATGCCGGTTCCACCTCCATTTCGGTGGAGATTCAGGGCGGCGGCATCCGCTACATCCGGGTGACGGACAACGGCTGCGGCATCGCCCCCGAGGATGCGCCCAAAGCCTTCCTCCGCCACGCCACCAGCAAGGTGCAGCTGGCGGACGATCTGGATCATATCGGCACGCTGGGCTTCCGGGGGGAGGCACTGGCCTCCATCGCGGCTGTGGCCCATGTAGAGATGATGACCCGTCCGGCGGAGCTGGAGCTGGGAGCCCTGGTCAGAATCAGCGGCTCCGAACCCGCCCAGGTCTCCGACTGCGGCTGTCCCGCCGGAACCACCATTGTGATCCGGGATATTTTCTATAATGTGCCGGCCCGTCTGAAGTTCCTCAAGCGGGATGTGACCGAGGGCAACGCGGTGGCCTCCATCGTGGACAAGATCGCCCTCTCCCACCCGGAAATCTCCTTCCAGTTCATCCGGGACGGCAAGTCCCTGTACCGCACGCCGGGAGACGGAGAGCTGATGGGGGCGGTGTACACCGTGCTGGGGCGGGAGTTCGCCAAAAGCCTGATCCCGGTGGACTACGAGCTGGGCGGCATCCGGGTGGAGGGCCTGACCTGCCGCCCCATGGGCAGCCGGGCCAAGCGGAATATGCAGCATTTTTTCATCAACGGCCGCTATACCCAGAGCAAGACCTGCACCGCCGCCCTGGAGCGGGGCTACGACGGCGCACTGATGGTGGGGAAATTTCCGGCCTGTGTGCTGCAGCTGACCATGCCCTGCGACCAGGTGGATGTCAACGTGCATCCTGCCAAGATCGAGGTGCGGTTCGTCAACGAGAAGAGCGTGTTCGATGCGGTTTATTTTGCGGTCAAGAGCGGGATTGCCGCGGCGGAAGCCCTGTCCGGCAAGCCGGAGTTTGAGGGAAAGCCCGCTTCACGGGCCGGACTTCTCTCCCCCTTTGGAACCGGAAAGACCGCTTCGGAGCCCGTCAGCGCCGACCCGGATGTCCCAAGGGACGTTGTGGAGGAGGCTCCTGCGGAGGAAGCGGCTTCGCCCTGTGCTCCCGAGCCGTCACCGCAGCGGAAGGCTCCCCGTCCGGAGGAGCCTCCGGCGGAACAGGAGCCGCCCGTTCCCGGCGCACGGGTACAGGTGCGGGAGGAGTGGCTGCCGCCCAGACGCTCTCAGGTTCGGCTGGATGTGGAGCCGGATCCGCTGGATTTTCTGGATATGGATGTACCGGCCCGGGTGGCCGCCCCCTGTGTCTATCATCTTACGGAGGAACCGGATTCTCCGCCGGAGGAGCAGAGGAAGCCTTCCGCTTCGGCCGGACAGGAGACTCTGCTGCCCGGGCAGCAGGCAGCGCCGTCCGTGCAGGTATTCGGCGAGGTCTTTTCCACCTATATCCTGGCCCGCATCGGCGAGGAGCTGGTGATCATCGACAAGCATGCCGCCCATGAACGGATTCTGTACAATCAGCTGCAGGAGAATCACCAGAAGCTCTCCCCTCAGATGCTGCTCAGCTCGGTGCAGGTGCCGCTGTCCCGGCAGGAGCATCAGGCGGTGCTGGAACATTTGTCCCTGTTTGCCGATCTGGGCTTTGAGGCCGAGGATTTCGGCGGCAGCACCATTCTGCTGCGGTCGATGCCCGCCCTGATGGGAGATGAGCCGCCGGCCGCGCTGTTTGCCGATGCGGTGGCCGCGCTGACCGAAGCGGGCCGGAAGAGCGTCTCGGCGCTGGAGGAGATCCTCCACCGGATGGCCTGCCGCAGCGCAGTCAAGGGCGGCGATCAAAACCGTCCCGAGGAGCTGCAGGCGCTGGTGGAGACCATCAGCCGGGACGAGCAGGTGCGCTACTGCCCCCACGGCCGGCCGGTCATGCTGCGCTACAGTAAAAAGGAGCTGGAAAAGCTCTTTGGAAGAATACAGTGAGGGCACTGATGCCCTTCAGAAGGAGGATGTCTGGTTGAAGATACCGCTGATTGCGGTGGTGGGCCCCACTGCGTCGGGGAAAACCGGCCTGGGAGCCACCCTGGCCGGGCGTTATGACGGCGAGGTGGTCTCAGCCGATTCCATGCAGATTTATAAAACCATGGATGTGGCGACGGCCAAGCCCACGCCGGAGGAAATGAACGGCATTCCCCACCATCTGATCGACTTTCTCCCGCCGGAGGAGCCCTTTTCCCTGGCCCAGTATGTGGAGCTGGCGGAGCAGACCATCGCCGGTATCCGCAGCCGGGGAAAGCTGCCGGTGCTGGTGGGGGGAACCGGTTTGTATGTCCATACCCTCATTGATCACATTACCCTCAGTGAATCGGGGGAGGACCCGGCCCTCCGGGCAGAGCTGACGGCGCTGGCCGCCGAGAAGGGAAACGGAACCCTTCTGGAGATGCTCCGGCAGCTGGATCCCGAAACGGCGGAGCATCTGCACGAAAACAACGTGATCCGGGTGATCCGGGCCATTGAGGTGACCAAGGCCACCGGCGTTCCCTTTTCCCGGCACATCGCCCGCAGCCGGCAGGAGGAGTCTCCCTATCTGCCCTGCATGATCGGCCTGACCTGCAGGGATCGACAGAAGCTGTATGATAAAATAAATATGCGGGTGGATCTGATGCTGGAAAGAGGGCTGCTGGAGGAAGCGGAGCAGGCCTTCCGCTCACAGCAGAAAACGGCGGCGCAGGCCATCGGCTGCAAGGAGCTGTTTCCCTATTTCCGGGGAGAGCAGTCGCTGGAGGAATGCGTCGAGCATCTGAAGCAGTCCACCCGGCGGTATGCCAAGCGGCAGCTGACCTGGTTCCGCCGGGATCCCCGGATTTTCTGGATTTATACCGACGAAGAAAAAGACTTTGAGGAAATCCTGAAAAAATCTGCTGCAGCCATAGAAAAATCCGGGATTCTATGGTACAATAAAGTGTAATACCTGTCCGCCGGGAAAGAAGCCCGGCAAAACCGGCAGACGGACAGCGGAAGAGCGGCTGTCCGCGCCGGAGGGCGAAAAAGAAGGAGGACTTTTCCATGAAAAATCTCAATCTGCAGGATGTGTTCCTGAATCAGGCCCGAAAGGAACGGATCAGCGTGACCTTCTATCTGGTCAATGGTTTCCAGTTCCGCGGAATGGTGAAGGGCTTTGATAATTACACGGTGATTCTGGAGAGTGAGGGAAAGCAGCAGCTGGTATACAAGCATGCCATCTCCACCATCATTCCGCAGCGCCCCATTTCCATTCTGGGCAGCGAAGAGGAAGCGTAAGCGTTGAGCACGCGGATCATGAAGATCGCCACCGTTGTGCTGGCGGTTTTCGTCATCATCTATGTGGCTTTTCAGATGAGCCGCTTTTCCGGCAAGGATTACACCTACCAGACGGTATATGCGCAGACGGTGGAGGAAAATCTTGCCGTGACCGGGATCTTTTTCCGGGAGGAAAAGACCTTTCCGGTCAGCAGTTCCGGCGTGGTCAGCTGCAGCTACAGCGTTGGAGAAAAGGTTTCCAGCACCTCCCGGATCGCCGCTGTTTACAGAAGTCAGAGCGATGTGGACCGGCAGCGGGAAATCAAAAACCTGAAGGAAACCCTGCAGAGCCTGGAAAAGGCTCAGGACAGCAGCCAGACCACCGACGCCATCCGTCCTGAGACCCTCAACGGCATGATCAGCGACTATGCCGCCCGGCTCATCGCCGGACGGGACAAGGAGGAGTATTCCTCTGTCCGGGAGCTGCGTTCCGCCCTGACCGAGGTCTACGCCCGCCGGGAGATCGTGGTGGGAACCGATGTGGACTATACCGGTCAGATCGAATCCATCAAAAACCGCATTGCGGATCTGGAGAATCAGAGCAGTGAGCAGACCCAGGCGGTTTATACGGATGTGTCGGGCTACTTTGTGGATCATGTGGACGGCTACGAAGACATCTGCACCAGTGAGCGGCTGGATACTCTGACCGCTGCGCAGGCGGAGCAGATCGTGGCGGATTACGGGGGCTATTACCCCGATACCTCCGCCCTGCGGGTGGTCACCAGTCAGAAATGGCGGTATGTCTTTCCGGTCTCTGAAAAGGAGACCTTTTCCCTGAAAAAGGGAGGAACCGTGACCATCCGGTTTCCGAATCTGGAGGATACCGTGTCCGCGCAGGTCCGGGAGCTGCGCCGCGATCCGGACAGCGGGCGCTTCCTGGTGATCCTGGAGGGGGACACGGTGTTGCCCTTCCTTCTGGAAAACCGGGTGCAGGCTGCCGAGATCCTGATCAGCCGGTATACCGGCCTGAAGGTTCCGAAGGAAGCGCTGTATTTCAATGAAAACGGCCAGATGGGCGTTTATGCGGTGCTGATGGACAAGATGTATTTCCGTGCCGTGGGAGAGGTTTATGAAAACGAGGCCTTCATCATCTGTCCGACGGATTA
>JAQXNQ010000406.1 GCA_029098085.1 Oscillospiraceae bacterium | reverse complement strand
GACCCTCTTGTGCAGGATCTCGTCCAGATGCAGCAGCTTTTCCCGTTCGCCCTCCATGAGCCGGGCCACCGGAATGCCGGTCCAGCGCTCGATGATGCGGGCGATTTCTTCGTCGGTGACCTTGTCCCGCAGCAGGGACTGATGCTTTCTGGCCTCTTCGGTCAGGGCTTCCTCATCAGCCAGCTCCTTCTGCAGAGCAGGCAGACGGCCGTACTTCAGCTCAGCGGCCTTGTTCAGGTCGTACTCCCGCTGGGCCCGTTCGATCTGGGCATTGACCTGCTCGATCTCCTCCCGCAGCTTCTGTACCCGGCCAATGGCGTTCTTCTCGTTTTCCCAACGGGACTTCATCTCCTTGAAGGTGTCCCGCAGGTCGGCCAGCTCCTTCTGGATCTCCTCCAGATGCTCCTGAGACAGGGCGTCGGTCTCCTTTTTCAGGGCGGCCTCTTCGATTTCCAGCTGAATGATCTTGCGGGAGACCTCGTCCAGCTCGGTGGGCATGGAGTCGATCTCGGTGCGGATCATGGCGCAGGCCTCGTCCACCAGGTCGATGGCCTTATCGGGCAGGAACCGGTCGGTGATATACCGGTGGGAGAGGGTGGCCGCGGCGATCAGGGCCTGGTCGGTGATCTTGACGCCGTGGAACACCTCGTACCGCTCCTTCAGACCCCGCAGGATGGAGATGGTGTCCTCCACCGTGGGCTCGTTGACAATGACCGGCTGGAAACGCCGTTCCAGCGCCGCATCCTTCTCAATGTACTGGCGGTACTCGTCCAGGGTGGTGGCGCCGATGCAGTGCAGCTCGCCCCGGGCCAGCATGGGCTTCAGCAGGTTGCCGGCATCCATCGAGCCTTCGGTCTTGCCGGCGCCCACGATGGTGTGCAGCTCGTCGATGAAGAGAATGATCTGGCCTTCGCTCTTTTTGACCTCATTCAGGACGGCCTTCAGCCGTTCCTCGAACTCGCCCCGGTATTTGGCGCCTGCGATCAGAGCGCCCATGTCCAGCGAGAAGATGGTGCGGTCCTTCAGGGAGTCCGGCACATCGCCCCGGACGATCCGCTGGGCCAGTCCCTCGGCGATGGCCGTCTTGCCGACGCCGGGTTCACCGATCAGCACGGGATTGTTCTTGCTTTTGCGGGACAGGATACGGATCACGTTGCGGATCTCGCTGTCCCGTCCGATGACGGGATCCAGCTTCTGATTGCGGGCGCGCTCCACCAGATCCTGCCCGTATTTCTTCAGTGCGTCATAGGTGCCCTCGGGAGAATCAGTGGTCACCCGGGCGCTGCCCCGGACGCTGGAAAGGGCCGTCAGGAAGGATTCCCGATCCATGCGGAAGGGCGCGAAAGCGTTTTTCAGGGCGCTGCCGGGATTTTCCAGCAGGGCGAGGAAGAGGTGCTCCACCGAGACGTAATCGTCCTTCATCCGCTCGGCGGTTTTTTCGGCTTCATTGAGCACCTTGTCGGTGTCCCGGGAGACATAGACCTTGTCCGCTTCCCGGCCGGGGCCGCTGATCTTGGGCAGCTTTTCGATTTCAGAGGTCACTGCCTGCAGCAGCGCGGCAGGTGAGAGGTTCATTTTACTGATCAGCTGGGGAATCAGGCCGTCCTCCTGGCTGAGCAGGGCATGGGCCAGATGGCAGGGCTCGATCTGTCCGTTTTGATATTCAATGGTCAGACTCTGGGCATCCTGAATGGCCTCCAGAGATTTCTGCGTAAATTTCTGTGCGTTCATATCATCCACCCTTTCTATGTTGGCAGAGATGCTGGAGAAACAGATATTGTATTTTTAGCACTCTACATCCTTGAGTGCTAATTTTAGCTTACTCCTTTTGAAATGGATTGTCAATAGGCAAATGTGAATTAAATGTAAATTGTGAAACACCGTTTGCGGCGCCCCGCCGTCAGGTGATTGACATCCGGCGGAAGCAGAGGGTATAATGGTGGCAGAGGCTCCGCCTCGCCTGCGTCCAGAGTGTTTCTTCGGGCAAAGGCCTGTTTCAGCCGCACTGACCCTGAAGGCTGCTGAAGGGAAAGGCCGGTGTCCATAAACGGATTTCCGCGCCTTTCGGGGCGCTTTTTGTTTTGGTGCGGGATGACTTCCGCAAAGCGGCCGTCCGGCCGGGAAAGGTGATCGTATGGAAACCAGAGTAGCACTCATCGGCATTGTGGTGGAGGATCCGTCCGCCGCGGAACAGCTCAACGGCATTCTGCATCAGTACGGTGCCTATATTATAGGAAGAATGGGCGTCCCCTATCCCAAACGGGGTGTCAATATCATCAGTGTGGCGGTGGATGCGCCCGGCGACGTGATCAGCGCTCTGTCCGGCAAGCTGGGCAGGCTGCCCGGCGTCAGCTGCAAGGCTGTCTACGCCAGACTGAATCAGCAGAAGCAGGAAAATCCATAACGACTGGAGCACAGCCGACAGATAACAGAGGAGGATGTATATGGGAATGAA
>JAQXNQ010000405.1 GCA_029098085.1 Oscillospiraceae bacterium | reverse complement strand
TGTCCCGCAAGGACGCCATGAACGATCTGGCCAAGAAAGCCAAGAAATAAGCTGCTGGAAGGAGGACGCTGCGGCGCCCTCCTTTTGGTATATATCCGACTGGAGGTTTTTATGGATCTTTCCGCCAAGCAGGCTGTCCTTTTTGATCTGGACGGCACCATCATCGATTCCGCTCCCGGCATCATCCGTTCGGCTCAGTACGCTCTGCGGCATTTCGGCCGGGAGATGGACGAGATTTCCCTCCGACCCTTCATCGGCCCGCCCCTGAAGGAATGCTTCACCGAGGTTTGTGGTCTGCCTGAGGGGGATGCGGAGCAGGCCGTGCTCTATTACCGGGAGCGGTACGGCACGGTGGGCAAGTTTGAGTGCAGTCTCTATCCCGGCGTGGAGCAGCTACTCCGGGAGCTGTGGGAGGCGGGGAAGACGGTGCTGCTGGCCACCTCCAAGCCGGAGCAGTTTGCCAGAGAGATTCTGGAGCATTTTGACATCGCCCGGTATTTTCACCGAATCGGCGGCGCCACCTTTGACCATACCCGGGAGAGCAAGGAAGCTGTCATCGAGTATGTACTGGATTATGGCGGCGGCATCGGTTCCGAAAATGCCGTCATGGTGGGCGACCGGAAATTCGATATCGCCGGCGCCAAAGCCTTCGGCATGGCCAGTCTCGGCGTGCTCTATGGCTTCGGCTCCCGGGAGGAGCTGGAAAAAGCGGGAGCGGATTGTCTGGCAGACAGCGCCCGGCAGGTGGGAGATCTGCTGTTGGGCAGAACATAAAAGGGAGGAAACAGGATGATTCGCGCAGTGATTTTTGACATGGATGGTCTGATGCTGGACACCGAGCAGCTCAGCAAAGAGGCCTGGGATCAGATCGGCATCGACCGGGGCGTCGGCCCCTTCGGCCATCTGATCGTCCACCTGATCGGCCGCAATCGCGCCGACAACGAGGCTTTTTTCCGTGAACGGTTCGGCGACCGGCTGACCTTTGACACCATTCTGGAGCTGAAGGAGCAGTATTTTCAGAAGACCTTCGCTGAGAAGGGCGTTCCGGTCAAAAAGGGGCTTTTCGAGCTGCTGGACTGGCTGAAGGAACAGGGAATTCCTGCCGCTGTGGCCACCTCTACCGAGGAAGCCACAGCCCGGGCTGAGCTGGCTCAGGCCGGTATCCTGCCCTATATGGACAGGCTGGTCTTCGGCAACATGGTACCCCACGGCAAGCCCGCTCCGGATATTTTCCTGCTGGCGGCGGAGCAGCTGGGGGTTTCACCGGCATGCTGCATGGTGCTGGAGGACTCACCCAGTGGTATCCGCGCCGCTTATGCCGCCGGTATGGTGCCGGTGATGGTACCGGATCTGGTGCAGCCGAACGAGGAGCTGCGGGCGCTGCTGTATAGACAGGTCGTGTCGCTGGATCAGGTGCCCGCCCTGATTGCGGAGCTGAACCGGTAAAAACCGTCCTTTGACAGAAGACAGGAGGAAAAGTCATGCCCATTGAAGGGATCCAGCAGCCCGAGTTTTTGCCGGTGGATGACGCGCTGCGGCTGAGACGATACGACGGCGTTTGCGATGCTGCCCTGGACTGGTATCAGGACGAGGAAATGGTTTATCTGGTGGACGGCGTCCGGCGGAAATACACTCCCGAGCTGCTGCGGCAGATGTATGACTACCTGAATCGGAAGGGCGAGCTGTACTTCATCGAAGTAAGGCAGGATGAGGTCTGGCGCCCCATCGGGGACGTGACCTTCTGTCGGGAGGATATGCCTATCGTCATCGGGGACAGCGCCTTCCGGGGCCGAGGCATCGGGAAGAAGGTCATCGCCCGGTTGATGCAGCGGGGCCGGGAGTTGGGCTATGACACCTTGTTTGTGGAGGAGATCTACGACTGGAACCCTGCCTCGCAGAAGTGCTTCACGGCTTTGGGGTTTGCGCCCTGCGGGAAGACGGAAAAGGGGAGCCGGTATAAGCTGTCTCTGGAATAAAAACAGTCCCGATGAGAGCAAAAAAGAGCGGTGCCGCAGCATCGCTCTCAGCGTGTCGATAAAGGAAATAGCTATCGACAGATTGTACGAATCAAGTTTTACAGGTATAGCAAAAAGCTCCCGCCGCCCAAATGGACAGCGGGAGCTTTTCGTTTCAGACTTTACTCAAAAGCCGAAGTAGTTCATCGTGTTGTTGTAGGAAATATCCTGTACCATCCTGCCCAGGGTTTCCATGTCGGCGGGGTACTCGCCGTTTTCCACCCAGCCGCCGATCAGCTCGCAGAGGATGCGGCGGAAATATTCGTGGCGGGTGTAGGACAGGTAGCTGCGGGAGTCGGTCAGCATGCC
>JAQXNQ010000404.1 GCA_029098085.1 Oscillospiraceae bacterium | reverse complement strand
TGCAGGGTCGTGTCCAGCATGGACAGCACCCGGCAGCGCACCCAGTCCCGCTCGTCCTCCGGACGGTATTTGCGAATGGTAATCATGATGAACTCCGTTTATTCCGTGTATATTGTATAGTAAAGTGGTATGTTGAATCGGGCCTGCGCCCTTAAAAATTGGCAAAGTCTGGAAGGTATGGCGTTTATTTTAAGGTTGGCGAAGGTCAAAGTGTTGAGTGAATCGTTATAGTGAAGAACAGGGGAGTGAATCATAAACAAATGGCCTTACTGTTGTAGGGGCCGGCCATCAGGCGGCCCGTGGTTTATTCAAATCCCGCCGGGTTTGGGGTGAGCCGCGGGAGCGCAATGCGTTCTCCTACGACCGTCCGGCAGTGTTAACAGAATGGGAAAGCAGCACCTGCCCGGGAAGGTGCGATACGCACTTATCCAGAGCGGGTTCGCTCACGCGCAAGAAGGACGTCCGCAATTCCACCGGCACAACTTTATGGTTGCGGCGGCTCTTTCCTGTGGTTGCGGCCCGGCCGCTCCGGTCGGGAGTCATTCTTGCAGCTTTCCGCTTGCGGAAAGCGACTTCATTGCTGAAGGCCTCAGCCTTTGGCCATATACCAGTTCTTCCCGTCGTGGACGTCGGCCTCCAGCTTGACCGAGTAGGAGACAGCGTTTTCCATTTCGGTTCTGACGATCTCCCGCACCCGGTCCAGCTCGTCCAGGGCGGTTTCCACCAGCAGCTCGTCGTGTACCTGCAGGATCAGACGGGAATGCAGGCCCTCCTCCTTCAGCCGCCGGTAAACCCGGTTCATGGCCAGCTTGATAATGTCGGCGGCGGTGCCCTGAATGGGCATGTTCATGGCCACCCGCTCGGAGAAGCCCCGCAGCGCCGGCTTTTTGCTGTGGATGTCGGGCAGATACCGGGGCCGGTGGAACAGGGTTTCCACATAGCCCTGCTCCCGGGCCTTTTCCACCGACGCCTTCATGTAGGCGTCCACGCCGCTGTAGGTGTGCAGGTAATCCTCAATATACTGTTTGGCCTCCTTGACCGAGGTGTGGATGTCCTGGGACAGGGAGTAGGCCGAGATACCGTAGACGATGCCGAAGTTGATGGCCTTGGCCCGGCTGCGCATCTGGGGCGGCACCTGCTCAAAGGGGATGCCGAAAACCTGGGAGGCGGTCATCCGGTGGATGTCGGCGCCCTCCCGGAAACCTCGGATCATATTCTCATCCCCCGAGATGTGGGCCAGCAGCCGCAGCTCGATCTGGGAATAGTCGGCATCCACCAGGGTGAAGCCCTCCTTCGCCACAAAGAACTTGCGCATCTCGGCGCCCAGCGGCGTCCGGACGGGGATGTTCTGCACATTGGGCTCGGCGGAGCTGATCCGGCCGGTGCGGGTTTCGGTCTGGTTGAAGGTGGAGTGCACCCGCCCGTCCGGCTGGATGCACTTTTTCAGCCCCACCACATAGGTGGAGGACAGCTTGGACAGCTGCCGGTATTCGAGGATTTTGCCCACGATGGGGTGCAGCCCCCGCAGGCTCTCCAGCACCTCGGCATCGGTGGAGTAGCCGGTCTTGGTCTTCTTTTTGGGGGGCAGACCCAGCCGGTTGAACAGCACATCGGCCAGATCCCGGGTGGAGTTCAGGTTGAATTCCACCCCTGCCAGCTCGGTGATCTCCTGCTTCAGGGCCTCGATCTGACTGTCCAGCAGGACGCCGAAGGCAGTGATGCCGCTTTCGTCCACCATGAAGCCCTCCTCCTCCATGGAGGCCAGCACCTCGCAGAGGGGCAGCTCAATCTCCCGATAGAGAAAGTCCATCTGCCGTTCGGAGAGAATGGTGCAGACCGCGTCCCGCAGGGGCAGCAGGGCTGCCGCCTCCCGGAAGGGGGCATCGCCCTCCGTCTTCAGGCCGGGCAGGTAGGCTTCCTGCATTTCAGAAAGGGAGTAGCTCTTTTCCGAGCTGCTGAGCAGGTAGGCTGCCAGCTTCAGATCCTCCATGGGCGCTTTGAAGGTGCGGCCCATCCGGAAGGCCAGCCGGTAGACGGGCTTGGCGTCGAAGGTCACCAGCGGCTGCTCCTCCGGCAGAATCAGCGCCTCAAAGGCCG
>JAQXNQ010000403.1 GCA_029098085.1 Oscillospiraceae bacterium | reverse complement strand
CATGAAGCCGCAAAGGGTATTCCCACAGCAGCCCCTTCTTATCTGCCGAAGGGATAGACGATCTCCAGCCCGCATTGTTCGGCCAGACGGTATCCCTTTTCCAGATAGGCATCCAATACCTCCGGCGCATGGGCATCGGAGTTTACCACGACCTTGACATGATGCTCTGCCGCAATCTCCCAGAAGGGCTGCAGCGGATAAGGAAGAGGCGATTCCGGATGCTGCGCCGCCTTCAGCCAGCCGCTGGCATTGATTTCAAGGGGCACATTCATGGAAGCGGCTGCCGCGCAGATCCGCTCTGCACATTCGGCGCAGTTTTCATCCCACCGGGCAATGGACGCGCCGAAGGTGTCCGGATGGGCGCCAAACAGGAAGAGGCCGCTCTTCAGCATGGCGGTATAGGTTTCCGCATAGCTCATCAGCGCTTCCCGGTCCATTTTGAACCCGCTCCAGAAGCCCTTCATTTCTCCGTGATACGGATAAAAATGGACGCTGCCGATCAGATAATCCATCTTCTTTTCTCCCAGCAGCACATCCTTAAAAAAGGTGTGGTACTCGGGGAAATACTCGCATTCGGCGCCCGTCAGAATTTTCAGCTGCGGGTACAGCTGACGCGCCTCCTGCACATCGGCCAGATAATCGTCCAGCTCCGCCATATCCATTCGGATCGACGCCCAGCGGTTATCCGGAAACGGCGTATGATCCGCAATGCCCAGTACGGTAAAGCCCTTTTCGGCGGCGGCCGCCGCGTAATCGGCCGGTGTGCCGACCGCATGCTTACAGCGGGAGGTATGCGTATGTAAATTGACCATCCTGACTCACCTTTTCCTTTGCTGCAGTTTTTCCTTTGACGAAGGCCCTGAGGATACAGGATCCGGGCACCTGTTATCAGTTTACCGCATTGGAATCGCTGCCGTCAAGACCGCAGCGCAATTTTGCAGGACGCTCTGCGTTCGCTCCGAGCCTGTGCGCAGCCTGAAGGCAGAAAAGTCTGCCCCAAATTCCGCACAAAAGCAGCATTCAAAGCAGACCCTCTGTTCCTTCATTTCACTTTCCACTTACAGTTTATTTCTGACCATTGTTTCCCAGCAGGCTGACCGGGCTTTCGAGGCAATAATTGATGGCGACGGCTCCCGCTCCATAAAGAACCGGATCTCCCAGCAGCCATTCGTCCTCCAGCTCGATCCGGATCTTTTCCGCAATGACGGGCAGCACCCGTTCCTGCACGACCTCCTTGACCCGGCTCAGAAGCTGCTGTCCGCCCCTGGCCATCTCATTGCTGATCACGATGACGTCGGGAACATAGGCGTTGATCAGGTTGACGACGCCGCAGCCAATATAGCGTCCCAGCCGGTCTACCGCCTCGATGGCCAGCTGATCACCCCTTTCGGCAGCCGTAAAGACGTCCTGCGGCGTCAGATCCGAAAGGCGGGCCAGCTGAGACTTCGCCCCGGCAGGCTGCTTGAGCCGTTCCGCCACATCCTGCATAAAGGCAAAGGTAGAGCAGTACAGCTCCAGGCAGCCGAAATTTCCGCAGCGACACCGCGGCCCGTCGGCATGGACGCTGATATGGCCGATCTCCGGGGAGAAGCCAAGGCTGCTCATGGTCGCCTCGCCATCAACAACACATCCGGCGCCTACACCATCGCCCACATAGAAATGCACCAGAGAGGACTGCATTTTTTTGACCTTGGAGCCGAACCACCAGTTGGCCAGGGCGCCGGCCAGGGCGTCATGGCAGAAAACAATGCTGACCGGAAGGTCGTCTCCAAACTCCTCCCGCAGGTGAACATTGGTCCAGTCCTGCGTTGCCATGGAGGTCGTCAGGGCGATTTCTGCACTCCTGGCGTTGAAGGGGCCGGGTACGGCCACGCCGATGGCCGCCACATCCTCATAGCGGTCCAGGAAGTCCCGCAGGTTGATCTTGATCCGCTGAATCACGCTGCGCAGGGTCGAATCGGCGCTGAACTGACCGGAGACATTCTCATAGATATTCCCTGCCAGGTCAAACAGCCCGATCGCAAAGGAACGCCTGGAAAGGCGGACGCCCAAAACCTTTTTGCAGCGGGTATTGAGGGCTACACCGACCGAGCGGCGTCCTTTTTCACCGGAAATATATCCTGTCTCGAAGACGATGTTTTCGCTGATCAGCTGGCCGATGATCTTGGAGATCGAGGCCTGGGTCAGCCCCATGGCCTGGCTGATCTGGGCTCTGCTGCAGACACCGTTGCGCCTCAGGTATTTGATGATGGAAGACCGGTTGACACTGGCGATGTCTTCAAAGTTCTTGCCCAGACTGCTTGTGGTATTTTCCTTCATAGTGCTGACTTCATTTCCT
>JAQXNQ010000402.1 GCA_029098085.1 Oscillospiraceae bacterium | reverse complement strand
GCTTTACGATTTAGTCTCCTGTCGCTTGCGGACGCACGCGTGCTGCGGCGGTGGGGTGTGTGCGGGTATGGTTTGACGGCTTCAGCGATGAGTCGCAGCTGCCGCAGTAGACGCTGGAAACAACCCTGTCAGCCTTTCCGGGTGTGACCTTCCGCGCGGCCTTTCACGGCAGCGCCGGGACGGTGGAGGCGTTGACCGGCGGCAGAAGCGAGCAGCTGCTGCAGGGGATGCCGGTCTGGAATGTCTACTTTACCGATCTCACCGGTGATGGCGCACCGGAAATCTGCGCCACCGTTTCCTATGGCTTCGGCATCGTGGACACCCATGTGGTGGTGACGGATTATGCCGGCGGGCAGACCTATCCCCTCTGGGATCGGGGCAATTATGACTATGCTCTGACGCTGGAAAACGGAGCCTTGCTGGTGACGCAGTCCGGGTGCGGCAGCAGAGAGGTGCTGGAGACGGGCGTTCCTGTTCTGATACCGGATGATGAGGGACTGAGCCTGACGCTGCAGCTGCAGGCTGTGGCAGTGCCGACCCATTCCTATACCTTTCGGGACACGGAGGAGCTGGTGCAGCCCATAGTCAGTCTCTTTGACGACGGAACCTTCACCTTTTCCTTTTCCGCCGTCAGCAGCTACTGGGGACATGGCAGCTATGAACTCGAAAACGACCGCCTGACCCTGCGCACCGATGATGGAATGTATATCTATGTGTTCGATGTGGCGGATGACGCCATCCTGTTTGACGCCGGTGATTCGTCCAGACAGCTCTGGTTTTCCGGGTTGTACGACGGCGCGGTGCTGGAGCAGACTTACCCTTGAATAGGACATAAAAACAGAGCGCAGCCCCGGGAGCCCGGGACTGCGCTCAAGTTATATATGGGCGGATGTGTATTACATATGCTCCACCGCTTCAATGCCCAGCACATCCAGATGCCGGAGCAGCATGGCGCGCAGATAGCGGCAGAGGCAGAGCCAGGTCTCCTTCTTTTCGCTGTCCTCCTCGGCCATGATGTGGTTGTCATGGTAGAACCGGGAGAAGAGGGTGGCCAGCTGGTAGGCGTTTTCACAGACGTAGCTGGGAGACCGCTCCTCCAATGCCCGCTGGAAGACGCCGCCGCTGAGCAGCAGCGACAGCCACAGCTCCCGCTCGGATTCGGTATAGATGCCGGACAGGGTGAGGGGGGTGTCCTCGGTGACGCCGGCCTTCTGCAGGATGGAATTGATGCGGGTGATGGTGTACAGCAGGTAGGTGCCGGTTTTGCCCTCAAAGGAGAGGAACTTGTCCAGCTCAAAGACATAATCCCGGGCGGGCTGATTGATCAGGTCACCGAACTTCAGGGCGGCGATGCCCACCTTCTCGGCGATCTCCCGGTAGTCCTCCTCCGAGACAAAGTCCGACTGGGTCAGCTTTTCCCGGGCGGCATCGGTGACAGTGGCGATCAGGTCGGACAGCCGCATGACGCCGCCATCCCGGGTCTTGTAGGGCTTGCCGTCGCTGCCGTTCATGGTGCCGAAGCCCAGATGCGCCAGCTCGGTGGTTTCGGGCACCAGACCGGCCTTTTTGGCGCAGCGGAAGACCTGGGTAAAATGCAGCTCCTGCCGCTTGTCCACCACATACCAGATCCGATCGGGATGGAAGTCCTGCTCCCGCTGGATGATGGTGGCCAGGTCGGTGGTGGCATAGATGCTGGAATTGTCGGATTTTTTGATGATGACGGGGGGCATGGGGGCCTTGTCGGTTTCCTCGGCCACATCCACCACCATGGCGCCCTCGCTCTCCCGCAGCAGACCCTTTTCGGTGAGAACCTCCATCAGCCGGGGAATGAACTTGTCTGCATTGCTTTCGCCGTACCAGAGGTCGAAATCCACCCCCAGCTTCTGATAGTTCTGCTTCATGTCGGCGATGGAAACCCGCAGAATCTCCTTCCACAGGGCGATATATCCGGGCCGTCCGCTCTGCAGCTCATAGGTGAAGGCGTGGGCCTTGGCGGAGAAGGCTTCGTCGGTTTTGCTGCGCTTGCTGGCAAAGGGATAGATCTCGTTGAGGGTGGGGGCGTCCAGCTGGGGCAGGGCGTCCTTTTCTGCGTCAAAATCGTCGGCAAAGCAGCGCCAGTCGGGGTTGCGCTCCGAAAGCTCGGCGATGACCAGACCGATCTGCAGGCCCCAGTCGCCCAGGTGCACATCGCCCAGGACGGTGCGGCCGCTGGCCCGGGCCAGACGCGTGATGGATTCGCCGATGATGGCGGAGCGGAGATGTCCGATGTGCAGGGGCTTGGCCACGTTGGGCCCGCCGTAGTCCAGGACAATGGTTTCGGGCTTTTCGGCCTGGGGAATGCCGAAATGGGGATCGGCCATCAGGGTGAGGGCCTGCTCCCGGAGAAAGCAGTCGGTGACGGTCAGGTTGAGGAAGCCGGGCCGCACGGCTTCAGCCTTTTCAAAGACGGGATTTTCCCGCAGCACACCGGCCACCTGCTCCGCGATCATCAGCGGGGCCTTGTGATAGAGCCTGGCACCGGCAAAGGCGCCGTTGCACTGGAACTGACAGAGATCCAGCCGGTCGGACAGTCCCACCGTCCCCAGGGCGGCGTCATAGCCGCAGGCGGCAAAGGCGTCGGATACGAGAGCGGTGAGAACCTGGGTAATGGAATTCATAGATGGTAGACTCCTTTTGAGATTTGGTCAGTATAAAAGGGCAGCGGTTTCCGCTGCCCTCTGGGGCTTGCGATGGTTATTCGTCGCCGAAGGAAACGCCCATGTCCTTGGCCACCACGATCATCTGGTCATCGGGCGAGACCAGCTTGGCTTTGCCTGCGATATCGGACAGCTTGTTCTGGGTGATGGTGTTGCCCACCTTGGCCACCGTGACGCCGAACTGCTTTTTCTTGATCAGACCGGCGGCATAGGCGCCGAACTGGGTGGAAAGCACCCGGTCATAGGCGGAAGGCGCGCCGCCCCGCTGCAGGTGTCCGGGGATGACAACGCGGCACTCGCAGCCGGCCTTTTCGGTGATGGCTGCCGCGATCTTGGCGGAGATGGTGGAGTAGCCTTCGGCTGCGCGGGCAGCCAGACGCTCCTTACGCTTTTTGGGTTCGCTCTTCTCCATGGCGCCTTCGGCGACAGCTACGATGGAGAAGGCCTTGCCGTTTTCAGCCCGCTTCTTGACGGCCTTGACCACCTTGTCCATCTCAAAGGGGATCTCGGGCAGCAGGATGATGTCGGCTCCGCCGGCCACACCGGCGTACAGGGTCAGCCAGCCGGTCTTGTTGCCCATGAGCTCGACCACCATGCAGCGTCCATGGCTGGCGGCGGTGGTGTGCAGCCGGTCAATGGCTTCGGTGGCGATGTCCAGCGCGGAGTGGAAGCCGAAGGTCACATCGCTGCCGTACAGGTCGTTGTCGATGGTCTTGGGCAGGCCGATGACATTGAGCCCCTCCTCCGCCAGCAGAGCAGCGGTCTTGTGGGTGCCGTTGCCGCCCAGGATGAGCAGACAGTCCAACTTCATCTTTTTGTAGTTTTCCTTCATGGCGCGGACCTTGTCCACATTGTCCTCGCCGATGACCCGCATCTGCTTGAAGGGCTGCCGGGAGGTGCCGAGGATGGTGCCGCCCAGGGTGAGAATGCCGGAGAAGTCCGACTGCTTCATGACCTTGTACTCGCCTTCGATAAGGCCGCGGTAGCCGTCGATGATGCCGATGATTTCCACATCATCCATCAGCTCGTAGGATGCTTTCGCAACGCCGCGGATGACGGCGTTGAGGCCGGGGCAGTCGCCGCCGCTGGTGAGGATGCCGATTCTGGTTGCCATAAAATTACCCCCTTGTTCAGATAAAGGACGGTTCGTCCTGAAAAGCACTGTGTACAGGCATCCTTATTATAGCATTTTTTTCGGAAAAGGTACAGGCATGAAGGCCACTTTTTCCGTTTTCGGGAAATTTTTTTCCGGGATTTTCCAAAGGAGAAATCTGTGGTATAATGTCAGCAGAATGATTTCGGAAGGGAGCAGATGAAATGTCTTTTAAGATCGGTTTGCAGCTGTATACGGTGCGGGAGGCTCTGGCGAAGGATCCGGCCGCCGCGCTGCGGGAGGTGGCGGCTGCGGGATATGAATATGTGGAGCTTTGCAGCCGGATGGGGCTGTCCGCTCCGGCGCTGCGGGAGCTGCTGCAGGAGGCGGATCTCAAGCCCCTTGCCGCTCATATTTCCCTGCTGGATCTGGATGCGCTGGAGGAAGAGCTGGATTATTACAGCGAGGTGGGCTGCAAAACCATCGTCGGCGGTCTGGACTTTTTCCCCTACGGCGTACCGGGGAAGCTGCTGCGCCGCTGCGATGACTACAACCGGGCGGGCGCCCTCTGCCGGGAGCGGGGGATGACCTTCTGCTATCACAATCATTTTCAGGAGTTTCAGCGGCTCTGCGGCATTCCCATGGCGGAATGGATGCTGGAGAATACCGACCCGGAGCTGGTGACCTTTGAGCTGGACGCCTACTGGGCCGCCCGGGCCGGCGCGGATCCGGCCGCTTTTATGAAAAAGTACCTGAACCGGATGCAGTTCCTCCATCTGAAGGACTATCCGGCAGAGGCCCCGCAGCCGCTGAATATTTTTGACGGCATCCTTTCGGCCTATCCGCAGCTGAGTGTGGAGATGCTGGAGAAGGCGCAGGATCGCCGCTGCTTTACCGAAATCGGCAGCGGTGTGCTGCCGGTGCAGGAGCTTCTGGCGCTGGCGGCCCGGTCTGAGCGGCTGGAGGCCGTCATTGTGGATCAGGACTATTCTTCTCTGGACAGCTTTGACAGCATCCGCCGCAGTCTGGCGGTGCTGAAGGAGAAGGAATAAGAGAACAGCCTCATCGGGATGAATGAAATACATCCCGATGAGGCTGTTTTCACTGTGTTAACCTTCCGTTGACCGCGGGCCGGTGCTGTAATACTGGCTGCGGAACCTGGCGGGACTGATGCCCTGATGATAGGTGAAATACTTGATGAACCGGTTGGCGTCGCCGAATCCCAGCAGGGAGGCGATCTCCTTGATGGGGGCATCGGTGGTCAGCAGGTATTCCTCCGCCCGCTTCATCTTCTGCTCGTTGATATACTCCTTCAGGCCCATGCCGAAGTTTTCCTTGAACAGGGCGGTCAGGTAATCGCTGTTGTAGCCGAATTTGTCGCCCACCTGAGCGGCCGTGATGGGAGCGCAGACATTGAGCCGTACCCATTCGGTAATATCCCGGAGAATCTTCCGGTGGCGTACAGCGGCGTTCTGCTGCAGGACAGCCGTTTCGGTGACGATGAGCAGCGCCGCCAGATCTGCCGCTTCAGGCGGGTAATCCTTGTCGTTGCAGAGGTGCAGCAGCTGCCGGAACAGGCTGGGCAGCATGTCGTTTTCGGCATGCACCTGGCAGGAGGGCGTCAGTCCCAGCAGATCCGGCTTGTCGGTGGTGAAATGCATCCAGAAAAAGGAAACCTTCTGCTCGCTGGGAGCGAGGCCAAAGTGAACCAGCTCCGGTGACAGCACCAGCACATCTCCCTTTTCCAGTGTAAAGGGGGTCAGCTCCTCCTGAATGGAGGCTTCTCCCTGTATCATATACAGGATTTCATAGGCATCCAGCTGCCGACGGGGATGCACCCAGCCTTCCTTTCCCACAAACTGTCCGGAGGACAGACAATGAAAGGAAAAGCTGCACTGGTCGGTGGTGATGAGCATGGTCGGCACATCCTTCCTGCAGATTTCGGTTTTTTTCATGCCGGGTTCGGGCTTTTTCCTCAGCCTTGCTTTCAGTATAGCATAATAAGTGAAAAAAAGGAATACCCAAACATCTTTTTTATATATTGTTTATTATAATATGCTGGGATTTTCGGCGTTTTGGATACGGAAAAGGCGGCAGGTATTTTCACGCGCCTGATCGATCAGGGTCTGCGGATCCATGTCGTGCAGCTGGGCTGCCTGCCGGGCGGTTTCGGCGATCATCGGCGACCAGCACCGCTTGCCCCGGAAGGGAACCGGCGCCATGTAGGGACAGTCGGTTTCCAGCAGCAGACGGTCGGCGGGGACGGCGGCGCAGGCCTCCAGCACCTTGCGGGCGTTGGAGAAGGTGATGACCCCGGTGAAGCCGATGTAAAAGCCCATTCTGAGCATCTCCCGGGCGGTTTCGGCCGAGCCGCCGAAGCAGTGGATCACACCCTGCAGGCCGGGATAGCGGGAAAGCAGCTCCAGCGTGTCCTGGGTGGCTTCGCGGGAATGGATGATCACCGGCACGTCCAGCTCTTTGGCCAGCCGCAGCTGAAGGTCAAAGACCTCTTTCTGCTTTTCCCGGGGGGAAAAGTCGTAGTGATAGTCCAGGCCGATCTCGCCCAGAGCCACTGTGCGGGGGCGACGGAGCAGGGAGAGAATCTCCTCCATGCCCTCTTCGGTGAAGGAATCGGCTTCATGGGGATGATAGCCCACGGCGGCGTAAAAGTGGGGGACGGTTTCGGACAGGTTCACTGCCGCCCGGGAGGAGGGCAGATCACAGCCCACATCGATGACGGCGCAGACGCCGTTTTCCGGCAGAGCCTTCAGTACCTGCTCCCGGTCTTCGTCAAAGCGTTCGCTGTCGTAATGGGCATGAGAATCGAAAATGCCGGTGTAAAGAGGCTGATCCATAGTTCTCCTTTCAGGGCTGCAGCGCCTGCCACCGGGACTTTGTGATGCGGTAGCAGCTGACGATGCCCACATAGTCGTTTTTTCCGCAGAATTCCTCGTCATGGGTATAGGACATGCCGCACTTTTCCATGACCCGTCCCGAGGCGGGATTGCGGATGTCATGCCGGGCCAGCAGAGTCTCAAAGCCGCACTGGTCAAACAGATAAGCCATGACCGCTTTGTACGCTTCGGTCATCAGTCCCTTGCCCCAGCCGCTGCGGCTGCTGACATAGCCGATTTCTCCCTCTGCCCATTCTTCGTTTAAGCTGACCACATCGATGGAGCCCACCGGCTCGCCGGTCTCCTTCAGCACCATGGCCCAGCGGAATTTCAGCGGATTTTTGGCCTCTTCTTCCCACATCCGACAGAGAGCCCGGCTTTCGTCGGGAGACTGATGGACATTCCAGGTCACATAGCGGGCAACCTCGGGATCACTGGTCCAGTTCCGGTACATGGCTTCACCGTCCGTCTCCGCAAAGGGCCGGAGGAGCAGGCGGGGCGTTTCCAGAACGCGGCTTCCGTTTGGAATCAGCATCGATAACCCTTCTTTCGTTTTGAAACGTTGAATAGATGAAAACATCCCGGGAGAAGCTCCCGGGATGCGGTGTGCGGCGGGAATCAGCGGACCACAGCGCCCACAGGGATGGCGTCGTCCACGAACATGACTTTCACATCGGTCTCGGAGCAGTCGGCGGCCAGGATCATGCCTTCGCTCATCTCACCAGCCAGCTTGGCGGGCTTCAGATTGGCTACGAAGAGCACCTTTCTGCCGATCAGATCCTCGGGGGCGTACCACTGAGAGATGCCGGAGAGGATCTGCCGGGTGCCGGCGCCGTCCTCCAGCTGAATCTTCAAAAGCTTCTTGGACTTCTTCAGTTTTTCACAGGCGACGATTTTGCCCACCCGCAGGGCCACCTTGCCGAAATCGTCAATGGTGATCTGGGCGAGGCCCTCAGTCTCTTCTTTCGTCTCGGCAGCGGGGGCGGCAGCTGCTTCCTTGGCAGCCTCCTCTGCCTTGGCGGAGGCAATCTGGGGCTCGACAATCTCCTTCTGGATCCGGGCCATCATCTTGGCCTCGTCGATGCGGGCGAAGAGCACCTTGGCCTCGCCGACCTTGCGGGCCGGAGCGGCGCCGAAGCTGTCCAGAGACTCCAGCGTATTCTGCTCCGCGGCGTTGATCTGCTCCAGAATGGAGGCGCTGGTGTCAGGCAGGAAGGGGCAGAGCAGCACGCTGATGAAGCGGATGGCTTCCATCAGGTTGGAGAGCACCGTCTTGAGCCGGGGCAGGCTGGCCTCGTCCTTGGCCAGCGCCCAGGGCGTGGTTTCGTCAATGTATTTGTTGGAGCGCTGGGCCAGTGCGATGATCTTCTGCAGGGCGTCGGCGGTGCGGTATTCCTCCATGGAGGAAAGGACGCCGGCGGCGGTCTGCAGAGCAGTAGCCTTCAGATCCTCATCCAGCTCGTTTTCGATGGCGGCGGCGCTGATTTCTCCGCCGAAATACTTGTTGGCCATGGCGACGGTGCGGTTGACCAGATTGCCCAGAGTGTTGGCCAGCTCGGCGTTGTACTTGGTGATGAAGGTCTCGTAGGTGATGCTGCCGTCCTGGGCGTAGGGCATGGCGGAGAGCATGTAGTAGCGGACCGCGTCCACGCCGAACAGATGCACCATATCATCCGCGTAGATCACGTTGCCCTTGGACTTGCTCATCTTGTCTGCGGCAAACAGCATCCAGGGATGGCCGAACACCTGCTTGGGCAGGGGCAGATCCATGCTCATCAGGAAGATGGGCCAGTAGATGGTGTGGAACCGGAGAATGTCCTTGCCGATAATGTGCACATCGGCGGGCCAGTATTTGCCGAAGTTTTCGCCGCAGCCGTCGGGATCGTAGCCCAGGGCGGTGATGTAGTTGTTCAGGGCGTCCAGCCAGACATAGACCACATGGCGGTCGTCAAAATCCACCGGAATGCCCCATTTGAAGGAGGTGCGGGAGACGCAGAGATCCTGCAGGCCGGGCTTCAGGAAGTTGTTGATCATTTCCTTTTTGCGGGATTCGGGGACGATGAAGTCGGGATGCTCCTCGATGTGCTTCATCAGCCGGTCCTGGTATTTGCTCATACGGAAGAAATAGGCTTCCTCCTTGGCGGGATGGACGGGGCGTCCGCAGTCGGGACAGCAGCCGTCCTTCAGCTGGCTCTCGGTCCAGAAGGATTCGCAGGGGGTGCAGTACATGCCGCTGTACTCGCTCTTATAGATGTCACCCTTTTCATACATCCGCTTGAAGATCTTCTGGACGGCCTTTTCGTGGTAATCGTCGGTGGTGCGGATGAAGTGGGTGTAGCTGGTGTTCATGATGTCCCAGATGCCGCGGATCTGGCCGGATACCCGATCCACATACTCCTTGGGGGTGATGCCGGCGGCAGCGGCTTTTTCCTCAATCTTCTGGCCGTGCTCATCGGTGCCGGTGCAGAAGAAGACATCATAGCCCTGCATTCTCTTGAGCCGGGCGATGGCGTCGGTCAGCACGATCTCGTAGGTGTTGCCGATGTGGGGCTTGCCGGAGGCGTAGGCAATGGCGGTGGTAATGTAGAAGGTTTTCTTGTCCATATGGAATGTCCTTTCCCGGAATTTTTCCGTCAGATTTTATTTCAGCTGCAGATAGCAGTCCAGAATGACCGTGCCGTCGGCAGGATCGGGTGTGGTGAAGCGGGGGCAGGCGTAGACCTCCATCATGAAGCTGCCCGGCAGACGGCCCGTCTCCCGGACACGGGGCATGATCAGCCCTTCGGAGTCGGTGTAGATTTCCGGCTCGGTTCCCTTTACCTGCCCCAGGGCCAGGATGCAGGCGGGCAGATCCCGGTAAGCATAGCCCTTCGGCGGGACGGCGTCCGGCTTCATGACCATCCCCACCAGGCAGCGCCAGCTGCCGTCCGGCTCCATATCGCCCATCCAGTCCAGATAGGCGTCCGGAGCGTCAAAGAGCGCTTCGGGAAACAGGCTGTCCTTCATCTGCTCCAGCGGCGTGAAGATATCCTCGGCAAAGCACCGGCTCCAGAAGGCGGGAATGGGATTTTCTTCGGTTTTTTGGGGGATCCGCAGCTCCTTGCCCACAAGGCGGCAGGCGGGGAGCTCGAGCAGCTGAAAATGCACCAGTTCTGTCATGGGAATCCTCCTTTGCAGGTTCCATACAAAAACGCCCCATCTTCCGCCGGGAGGCTGAAGACGGGGCGACTGCTCCGTGGTACCACTTCAGTTCGTCTGCTTCTCACAAAGCAGACCTTAGCCGGTACGCTGCCAGGGCAGGTATACCGCTTCGCTGTAACAGGCGAACCCGTCGCGCCCTGAACCCACACGGGGCCTTGAGCGCGCCGCTCCGGAACCATCTTCACCCCTGCCCCTCCGTTTCCTTTCACCAACCGGAAACTCTCTGCGCTCAGAGCGCGGGGATACTCTTTCCTTCACTGCGTTTATGCTGAAACCATATTTTCTTTCACTATACCACAGAGAAGGCCTGTTGTCAACGGCGACAGCGGCAGGATTGCTATTTTTTATTTTCCATGGAGAAATCCCGCAGCTGCTCTACCTCCCGGTCGTCGATCCGGAAGACCTGGCGGCCGTTTCGGAAGCTGTATCGGTAATCGGTCAGCGGATGGGTGGTGTACAGCGGCGTTACCGGAACATGGGGGTCGATGGGCGTGCTGTTTCCCTGCAGCCCTTCGGGATAGAGCTCGCCCCGGAGATCTTTGGAATGGGGATTCTTGTCCATGAACTGGCTTCCTTTCCGGCGGAAAAGTCCGCCGGACTTAGTCTGCCCTGCCGGGAAGAAAATCTCCGCTGCGGCAAAAATATCCGGAGCGATTGTCTGTTTCATCAGGAGGATTTGCAAAATTCAGAAGAATATGCTATACTGCTTGTATCTCAGAAAAGAGCAGGCGAACTTTGTGTAAAAACAAATCGAAATCCGGCGGAAAACGGTGTGAAATGCCGGCTGTTTTTTGAGAGGAAAAGCGGCAGCACCCGGCGCTTGCCGCCTGACCATAAAGAAAGGACGTTTTCGATATGAAAAAAGAAGTTGGTTTTTATCCCGGAGATATTCTGGTTCCCAAGGAAGGCCTGCGGCCCCGGTTCAGCGTGGTGGCCTGCGACCAGTTCACCTCTCAGCCGGACTACTGGAAGCAGGTGGCTGAGCTGGCCGAGGGCAATCCCAGCGCCTACCATATGATTTTCCCCGAGGCGATGCTGGGCAAAGTGGATTTTGAAGAAAAGGTTCGCTCCATCCACCAGACGACCCGGTGGTATCTGGACGCGGGGCTGTTCGACAGCTACCCCCAGAGCTACATCTATCTGGAGCGCACTCTGGCGGACGGCTCGGTGCGGAAGGGCCTGATGGGTGTGCTGGATCTGGAGTGCTACGACTACAAAAAGGGCAGCCGCAGCCTGGCACGGGCCACCGAGGGCACCGTGCTGGACCGGATTCCGCCCCGGGTGAAGATCCGGCAGGGCGCCGCTCTGGAAATGCCCCATGTGATGCTGCTGATCGACGATCCGGAGGGGACCGTGGTGGAGCCCTTTGCCGGACGCAAGGACGAGATGCCTCTCTGCTACGATTTTGATCTGATGTTGGGCGGCGGCCATCTGACCGGCTGGCAGGCGGATCACCGTTACTACGAAAGCGTCAGCGCCGCCCTGAAAAAGCTGGGAGACAGCAAGGCCTTCAACCAGCGGCTGGGCACCGCCCACAAGTCGCCGATTCTGTACGCGGTGGGAGACGGCAACCACTCCCTGGCGGCGGCCAAGGCCTGCTGGGAGGAGATCAAGTCCGGCCTGACCGAAGAGGAAATCGCCTGCCATCCCGCCCGCTGGGCGCTGGTGGAGCTGTGCAATCTGCACGATCCCTCGCTGCACTTTGAGCCCATCCATCGGGCGGTCTTTGATGTGGATCACAAGACCTTCCTGAAGGAGCTGACCGCCTGGGCCGGTACCCAGCCCAGGGGCAAAAAGGGCGCCGCCGGCAGGCAGTGCTTCACCCTTCTGCTGGATGAAAAGGAAAAGAGCGTCTATATTGAAAAGCCCGCCCACACCCTGACCGTGGGCAGCGTGCAGAAATTCCTGGATGAGTACGTCGCAAAGCACGGCGGAACCGTGGACTACATCCACGGCGAGGAAGCCCTGCGGCAGCTGACGGAGCAGGGAGCTGCCGGCATCCTGCTGCCCGCCATGGATAAGAATGACCTGTTCCGTACCGTGGCGCTGGACGGCGCTCTGCCCCGCAAAACCTTCTCCATGGGCGAGGCCTGGGACAAGCGGTACTATCTGGAGTGCAGAAGGATCTGAGCGGTATCCTGATGAAAAAAGGCCTTCCGGCAGCGGAGGGCCTTTTGTTTACCCGTTTTCCTGCGCGGCTTTTCGCAGCGGCACTTTTATCTTGCTTTTCTTTTTGCGCTGTTATACAATGAAAATGCAAAAGGGGCGGATAATCAGGCGCATTTTCCCAAAAGCAGGGATAAGCCAAAAGGATTGCCTGAAGTCTGCTGTCCTCCTTCTGATTCCCTACGGCGCCTTTGCTAACCGGGGTGAGAGCGACATGCTGCTATGGCTGAACGAGGCGTAAGGTTTGGCGAGACCAGCGGTCAAAAGGAAAGGAGAATGCTCATGAACCGGATCTATGTAAAAAACGGAAAATTTGTCGATGAACTTGGCCGGGAGCGGATGTTCAGCGGCGTCAATATGGTGGACAAGCGGCCCTTTGTCACCGGCGAGGAGCGGTTTCCCACCGAGTTTACCGATGAGCTTTTGGAAAAGCTGCAGGAGCGGGGGGTGAACCTGATCCGGCTGGGCTTCACCTGGGGCATGGCCGAGCCGCAGCCGGGGCAGTACAACGAGCCCTATCTGGACAGTGTGGCGGCGGCCATGGATCTTCTTGCGGGGGCGGGCATCTATGTCCTGCTGGACATCCATCAGGATCTGTACTCGGATTTCGGCACCGGCTGGAGCGGTGACGGCGCACCCCTCTGGGCCTGCCTTACGGATGGGCATAAACCCACCCCCATCCGGTTCATTTGGGATGAGAAATACTGGTGGGACAAG
>JAQXNQ010000401.1 GCA_029098085.1 Oscillospiraceae bacterium | reverse complement strand
AGAGCGCTGACACCGCCGCCAGAGAGCTGACGGAGGCCTACCGGCTGCTGCCCATCCTGCCGCTGGCGGTGGAGTGCGGCAGAGCCCTGCTGAAGGCGGAGCAGTTTGGTGCGTACACCGACTTTTATGAAAATCTGCCCGAAGAACAGAAGGCCAGCGGCCGGATGCAGGCCATGCGGGCACAGGCCGCTGTGGAGCTGGGTCAGTACGAGCTGGCCGAGCAGCTGCTTTCCAGCGACGAGCTGGAGGTCAGCGACATGCGGGAGGGTGAGATTCTGCTGTCCGATCTGTGGATTCTGCTCTGGACCCGCCGTCTGGCGGCGGAGGAGGGGCTGCCCGAGGATGACGCCCTCCGGGCCCGGGTGCTGAAGGAGCATCCGGTTCCCGCCCGGCTGGACTTCCGCATGAAGACCGAGTAAGGGAGAGAGCATTATGCCGCTGCAGATCATCCGAAACGACATCACGAAAGTGCGGGCCGATGCCATTGTCAACGCCGCCAACGAGTCCCTGCTGGGCGGCGGCGGGGTGGATGGCTGCATCCACCGGGCGGCGGGCCCCGGGCTGCTGGCCGAGTGCCGCACCCTGGGCGGCTGCCCCACCGGCAGCGCCAAAATCACCGGGGGCTACAACCTGCCCTGCCGGTATGTGATCCATGCCGTGGGGCCCCAGTGGCAGGGCGGCGGCAGGGGAGAGCGGGAGCAGCTGATCTCCTGCTATCAGACCGCGCTGGAGCTGGCCAGGGAGCACAGCTGTGAGACAGTGGCTTTCCCGCTGATCTCCGCCGGCATCTACGGCTATCCAAGGGAGCAGGCGCTGCAGGTGGCGGTGGACACCATCTCCGCCTTCCTGCAGCAAAACGACATGACCGTCATCCTCGTTATTTTCGACCGGGATTCCTACCGGATCAGCGAAGCGCTGTTTGCGGATATCACCGCCTATATCGACGACCGCTATGTGGACGCTCATGCCGACAGTGCTGCGGAACGCCGGAGACGCTGGCTGCTTTCCCGGCGGAAGGCTTCGGACGTCCCGGAGGAGGACAGCCTGTTTGAGGCGAATGCTGCGGCGGCTCCGTTCTGCGCCCCGGCCCCGGGCGATCCGGCCTCTCTGGACGAGGCCCTCAGCCAGATCGACGAGAGCTTTTCCGAGATGCTGCTGCGCAAGATTGATGAGAAGGGCATGACCGATGCCCAGTGCTACAAAAAGGCCAACATCGACCGCAAGCTCTTTTCCAAAATCCGCAGCGATCGGCAGTACCGCCCCTCCAAGCCAACGGTGCTGGCCTTTGCCATCGCTCTGGAGCTGCCGCCGGCCGAAACCCGGGAGATGCTGATGAAGGCGGGCTTTGCCCTGTCCCATTCCAGCAAATTCGACATCATCGTCGAATACTTCATCGAGCGGGGCAACTATAACATTTTTGAGATTAACGAGGCGCTGTTCGCGTTTGACCAGAGTTTGCTGGCGTAATGATAGTGAATAGTGAAGAGTGAATAGTGAAGAGTGAATAGTGAAGGAAAACCGCTCCCTTCGGTCGCTCAAAATATGGTCTCGGCAGGTTGGACGTCTGATTTTGCCGTCCTGCGTACCGAAAGATTCTTAGTTTTCAGTGAAGAGTAACAGAAGGCACGTCTCCCCTTTCCACAGACTGAAAATTTGGTGCAGTACTTTCCAATCCTTCACCAGAACTAAATTACTCTTCACGAACCGTGAGCACAAACGCAAAATTAGCGTAGTATCTTTCAATTTTCGCCAGTGTTCAAGGCGCGCAGCGCCGATTCACCAAAACTATTCACTATTCACTTCATTTGTCGCTTCCCATGCGACCCAATCCCGCGCTCAAAACGGTATGCTGTATCTGTAAACAAAATCATCCACCCAGATACGGAGGTACCGGATATGAGAAAAAATCTGACAGAGCTTGTGTTCATTCTGGATCGCAGCGGCTCCATGAGCGGGCTGGAGGCGGACACCATCGGCGGCTTCAACGCCATGATTCAGAAGCAGAAGAAGGCGGAGGGGGAGGCGCTGGTCTCCACCGTCCTGTTCAGCAGCGGCAGCAGCGTGATCCACGACCGGGTGCCCATCCGGAAGATCGCTCCCATGACCGAACGGGACTACTCGGTGGGCGGCTGCACCGCCCTGATGGACGCCATCGGCGGCGCGATTCATCACATCGGCATCGTCCACAAATACGCCCGGCCGGAGGATCTGCCGGAGCATACCCTGTTTGTCATCACCACCGACGGCATGGAAAACGCCAGCCATATCTATTCCGCCGACCGGGTGCGGGAGATGGTCAGCCGTCAGAAGGAGCAGTACGGCTGGGAGTTCCTGTTCCTCGGCGCCAACATCGATGCGGTGGAGACGGCGCGGCACTTCGGCATCGGAGAGGACCGGGCGGTCACCTACCGCTGCGACAGCGAGGGAACAGCCCTGAATTTCGAGGTACTGGACGCGGCCATCAGCGCCGTCCGGGAAAACGAACTCCTCACCGCCGGCTGGAAGCGCCGGATCGATGAGGATCACAGCAGGCGACGGTAAAAAAGGGGATGGAGGCGCCTTCGGCTTTCGGCTGGAGGTGCTTCCCTTTTTCTGCTCTCCTTGACATCCCCTTCGGTTGCTGGTATACTGATAAAAAACATATCTTCATACTAGGATGATAACCGCCCCAACCGGCGCGGGACTTTGGAATAAAGGAGAAATGACCATGCCAGCCTTTTGTGAGCTGATTGAAAAACTGTCGGCGGAGCGGAATCTGACCGATGAGGAGCTGAAGGCGCTGCTGGAGCGGGAGGGGCCGGACGACGCCCTGTTTGAGGCCGCCGACCGCCGCCGCCGGGAGATCTACGGCGACGAGGTGTACATCCGCGGCCTGATCGAGTTCACCAACTACTGCCGGAACAACTGCTATTACTGCGGCATCCGGCGGGACAACCGAAGCGCCGAGCGGTACCGCCTGACTCCGGAGCAGATCCTGTTCTGCTGCGAAGAGGGATACCGGCTGGGCTTCCGCACCTTCGTGCTGCAGGGGGGCGAGGATCCGTACTTCACCGACGAGCGGGTCTGCGCCATCGTCTCGGAGATCCGGGCGCGGTTCCCCGACTGCGCCATCACCCTGTCTATCGGCGAGAAATCCCGGGAGAGCTACCAGGCCTTCTTTGACGCCGGCGCCAACCGCTATCTGCTGCGGCACGAGACCGCCAGTGAGCAGCACTACGGAAAGCTCCACCCCGCCGAGCTGAGCCTGGCAAACCGCAAGCGCTGCCTGTTTGATCTGAAGGAGATCGGCTATCAGGTGGGCTCCGGCTTCATGGTGGGGTCGCCGTACCAGACCACCGACTGCCTGATCGAGGATCTGCGCTTCCTGCAGCAGCTGCAGCCGGACATGATCGGCATCGGCCCCTATATCACCCACCGGGAGACGCCCTTCGCTTCCTTCCCCAGCGGCAGCGTGGAGCTGACTCTGCGGCTGCTGGCCATCCTGCGGCTGATGTTCCCCTACGCCCTGCTGCCCGCCACGACGGCGCTGGGCACCCTCCATCCCCAGGGCCGGGAGCTGGGCATGAAGGCAGGAGCCAACGTGGTCATGCCCAACCTGTCGCCCACCGATGTGCGCAAGCTCTATGATCTGTACGACAACAAGATCTGCACCGGCGAGGAATCCGCCCAGTGCCGGGGCTGTCTGGAGCAGCGGGTGCGGTCGGCGGGCTACCGGATCGTCACTGCCGTGGGCAACGCCAGACGGGAGCAGCCGTGAAGGAGGAGAAGACCGCCCTCATCGCCATGAGCGGCGGACAGCTCGGCAGCGGCACCATCTGTCAGGCGCTTCGGGAGGGAACGGATTGACGGATCCGGACTGCGCGGCCAGTATCCCGGCGGTGCGGATCAACAGTCCCGGATTGGCCGCATGCATACCCTGTGCCCGATTCTGCAGACAGGAACGACAATGGCCTTGCTCCGGCTGAAATCCGAAGCAAGGCCTTTTGATTTGGAGGGGATGTTTTTCCTGCCGGCTGAACCGGGAACACTCCGGATCAGGGGACGGAATTTGCGCGCAGGATATATACCGGTTACTCGACAATGAACCGGCTGATCTCAGCCAGGAACTCGGCGCAGTCGTCGGAGTGGACGTTCATCTGAATGGGCTTGGACAGGTCGAGGCTGAAGATGCCCATGATGGACTTGGCATCGATGGCGTAGCGGCCGGAGACCAGATCCACCTCAAAGGGGCATTTGTTGACGGTGGCCACGAAGTCCTTCACGTCGTTGATGGTGCTGAGCATGATATTGCAGGTTTTCATAATACAAGCTTCCTCCTGTTGTTTCGTTTTGTTTCTCTCTGTATGCTGTTGTTTCTCTCTGTATGCCCCGTGCCCCGGGGCCGGGAGCCGGATCAGCCGGCCAGATAGGGTTTGATCTCCTCCATCAGCGCCTCGCAGTCGTCGGCGTGGATGTTCATCTGAATGGGTCTGGTCAGATCCAGGCTGAAGATGCCCATGATGGACTTGGCGTCGATCACATACCGTCCGGAGACCAGATCGGCCTCGAAGGGGCATTTGTTCATGATGCTGACGAAGGTCTTCACATCCTCGATGGAGCTTAAATTGATGGTGCAGATTCTCATAATCGTACCTCCCAGTAAGGTTTCTTCCAGATGTCTTTGTTGGATCCGGATCCTCCGCCCGGATCGGTGGTTCATTTCTTCTACAGATGGGATTCTGCGGTGGGTGATTCCGTTTCGGCCTCCGCCGGCCTCCTGCGCGCCGGGGGGTGACGGCTGCTTCTCCAAAATCACTACATTTACAGTATAACCATCGGGCACATTTAAGTCAACTGCGTATTGCCATTTTCTCTCTAATCCATTATAATAATATAGAAGAAAGCTTCTATTTGGGCAACCCATACAATACGGAATGTATCCGATTATGCACATAGCCCAAATATTCCGAGTAAAGCCCGCTCTTTCGTGGACATCTGTCCGCCGGAGCGGACTGCAAAACCGCACGGGAGGTACCCCTTTGAACCGGATTGCGTTCACGACCCTGGGCTGCAAGG
>JAQXNQ010000400.1 GCA_029098085.1 Oscillospiraceae bacterium | reverse complement strand
ATCCCGCTTTGTCACTGATGGAAGAAAACCCCGTCATCGCCGCCGTCTGGGATCCCGCCCGCTGGAAGCAGGCGCTGGCTTCCCCGGCGCCGGTGCTGTTTCTGCTCTGCGGCGACATTCTGACCGTCCGGGGGTTGGTGGACGCTGCCCGTGTCCGGGGCAAGCAGGTTTTTGTCCATATGGAGCTGCTGGGCGGTTTGGGCCGGGATAACCGGGCGGTGGACTTCATCGCCGGGGAGGTGCGTCCCGCCGGGATTATCAGCACCCGCTCCGCTCAGATCCGCTGTGCCCGGGAGCGGGGACTGCTGACGGTGCAGCGTTTTTTTCTGCTGGACTCCCAGTCGGTGGACACCACGGTGGAGACCGCCCGCAGCACCCGCCCGGACTTCGTCGAGCTGATGCCCGGTATCCTGCCCGGCGTCCTGCGCAGCCTGTCCGGCAAGCTGGAAAGCGGCATCATCGCCGGGGGGCTCATCGAGACCCGGGCTCAGGTCATGGAAGCCCTGTCCGCCGGCGCCCGCAATGTGTCCACCAGCAGGGAAGAGCTGTGGGAGCTGTAACGGTTTCAAAACAGGCCCCGGGCAGCGATTGCTGAAATCAAAATAACCAAATCCTTCAAAAAGTCTTGACAACCCCCGCCTTTTCTGCTACACTCTATCTGTACTTAAATATGTGCGGAGAATTGGAGTCACACGAAGCGAGACCTTTCAGAGGTCTTTTCAGTGCGGCTCTTTTTTCGTTTCAGGACAAGGAGTGGTCAAAATGTATGATGCAGCGGTCATTGGCGCCGGTGTGGTGGGCGGTCTGATCGCCCGGGAGCTGAGCCGGTACCGGTTGAAGACGGTGCTGCTGGAAAAGGCGCCGGATGTGGCCATGGGCACGTCCAAGGCCAACAGCGCCATCGTCCACGCGGGCTTTGACGCGCCGGTGGGCAGCAACAAGGCAAAATTCAACGTTCTCGGCAACGCCCTGATGGAGCAGGTCACAGGGGAGCTGGAGGTGCCCTTCCGGCGCAACGGATCCATGGTGCTGGCCTTCGGCCCGGAGGATGAGGCTCAGCTGCAGGAGCTGTACAACCGGGGTATCCAGAACGGCGTGCCCGGTCTGCGGCTGCTGACGGGGGAGGAGACCCGTGCGATGGAGCCTGCCGTTTCGCAGGAGGTCACGGCGGCGCTGCTGGCTCCCACCGGCGGCATCGTCTGTCCCTATGAGCTGACCATCGCCGCCTGCGGCAACGCCATGGACAACGGAGCTGAGCTTGAGACGGAGTTTGAGGTGGTTTCGGCGGAGAAAACCGGTGAAGGCTGGAAGCTGACCGCCTCCTCCGGCAAAGCGGTGGAGGCCCGCTATGTGGTCAACGCCGCCGGTCTGTTCAGCGACCGGGTGGCCGCTCTCTTCGATGACGACGACATCTGCATTCATCCCCGCCGGGGCGAGTACCTGCTGCTGGATCGTACCCAGGGCGGCACCGCCGACCATACCCTGTTCCAGACCCCGTCGGTCATGGGCAAGGGCATTCTGGTGACTCCTACCGTGGACGGCAATCTGCTGCTGGGCCCCACCTCGGAGGATATCGAAGACAAGGAAGACTTTTCCACCACCCGGGAAGGACTGGACAAGGTGGCCGCCATGGCCGCCCGGTCGGTGCCGTCGGTGTCGCTGCGGTCGGTGATCACCAGCTTCACCGGTCTGCGGGCCTGTGAAAAGGGTCACGACTTCATCATCCGGCCGTCGAAGAAGGCGCCCGGCGTGCTGCAGCTGTCGGGCATCGAGTCTCCCGGCCTGTCCGCCGCGCCGGCGCTGGCAAAGGAAGCGGTCCGGCTGCTGGGAGAGATGGGCTGTCCGCTGGAGCCGAACCCCGCCTTTGATCCTCACCGGCCCCATCCGCCCAAATTCCGCACTCTGTCCAATGCCGAGCGGGCAGCGCTAATCCAAAAGGATCCCCGCTACGGCCGGATCATCTGCCGCTGCGAGACGGTCACCGAGGGCGAGATTGTCGCGGCCATTCACCGGAATCCGCCCGCCCGGGATCTGGACGGCGTCAAGCGCCGCACCCGCACCGGCATGGGACGCTGCCAGGGCGGTTTCTGCACCCCGTCGGCGGTGGAGATTCTGGCCCGGGAGCTGGGAATTCCGACCGAGCAGGTGACCAAATCCGGCGGCGGCTCCCGGCTGCTGACCGGCAAAACCAGGGAAGGGGGAGAACAGCATGATTGAGATGGAGCTTGTGATCATCGGCGGAGGCCCCGCCGGACTGGCCGCGGCGGTCAGCGCCTGGGATGAGGGCGAACGGGATATGCTGATTATGGACCGGGAGCCCCAGCTGGGCGGCATTCTGGAGCAGTGCATCCACAACGGCTTCGGCATCCACCGGTTCGGCGAGGAGCTGACCGGCCCCGAGTACGCCGCCCGCTATGTGAAGGAGGTCATGGATCGGGAAATTCCGTACTGCCTGAACACCATGGTGCTGGATCTGCAGTCCCTGCCGGACGGCAGCAAGCAGATCACCGCCGTCAGCAGCAGCGCCGGTCTGCTGGAGATCAGGGCCAAAGCCGTCGTGCTGGCCATGGGCTGCCGGGAGCGCAACCGGGGCGCTCTGAACATCCCCGGCACCCGCCCGGCGGGCATCTACACCGCCGGAGCTGCCCAGAAATTCGTCAACATCAAGGGCTATATGCCCGGCAGCCGGGTGGTGATCCTGGGCTCCG
>JAQXNQ010000399.1 GCA_029098085.1 Oscillospiraceae bacterium | reverse complement strand
GGATACCAGCCTTTTTGTGAAATTTTCCTGTTTCCTGCAAATTAAAGGATCAATTTTGGCCTGAATTGGAGATAATCACCAGAAATCAGGCGAAAATCCATGCCGTAACGCTCGCCGTTGACGGCATAGGCGATGCGGTAGCCGTGAATATGGCCGTAATAGACCTGCTTGACGCCGTACTCCAGCAGCACCTCGATGATCTCGGGGCACTCGTCGCTGCCGTAAACCGGCGGGTAGTGGAAGAAAACGATGGGCTGTCCCCCCAGCTTCTTCCCGGCCTCCAGACTCAGCCGCAGCCGTCCGCACTCCCTGCTGAGCACCTTTTTGTCGGTCTGGTCGTTCATCCAGCCCCGGGTGCCGCAGAGGACATAGTCCCCATACCGGAAGGCGTTGTTGAAAAAGATCTCCTGGGTCGTGATGCCGTTGTCGGCGAAAAACTTCTCCACCTTGGTCTTGGTGGAAAACCACAGGTCGTGGTTGCCCTTGAGCAGCAGCTTTCTGCCGGGCAGACGGTCGATCCACTGAAAATCCGGCAGGGCCTCGGAGATGTCCAGACCCCAGGAAACATCCCCGGCCACCACCACCGTATCCTCCGGCTTTACCAGCTGCCGCCAGTTTTCCTCCAGCCGCTGCACATGGTTTTCCCAGCCGCGGAAGATGTCCATGGGCTTATCCACCCCCATGGACAGATGCAGGTCACCGATTGCGTATAAGCTCATGGGACTCCTTTCAGAGGGTCAGCAGCGACCGGACGGCCTCTTCCATCCGTTCCGCCGGGATGCTGCCGTCAAACCGGACCGGCTTGCCCTGCAGCGCGCGGAGGGAGGGCGGCACCGGCAGGCCGCTGAGGGCGCTGAGACGCTCGGCCTGCTCAAAGGGGTTCTCCGGCACGGGCCCGTCCGAAATGGCCTGCAGCACGCTGCCGCTGAACTTGAAGGGAGAGGCGGTGGAGGCGATCAGCACCTTCCGCTCGTCGCCGGTGCTCTCCCGATAATCCTCGGCGGCCTTGACCGCCACGGCGGTATGGGTGTCGCAGAGGTAGCCGTACTCCTTAAAGAGCCGCCCGATGGTCTCCAGCGTCTCGTCGTCGCCGCAGCAGCTGCCGAAGAACTCGTCGGCCAGCCGGTCCTTGACCTCGTCGCTGACCTCGTACTCCCCTTCCTCGGCCAGCAGGCTGAACCATTCTCTGACCGCCTCGTCGTCCCGGCCGGACAGCTCATAGAGCAGCCGCTCCAGGTTGGAGGAGATCAGGATGTCCATGGAGGGCGACAGGGTGGTGTAGAAGGGCCGGTTGCGGTCGTAGATGCCGGCGTCCAGAAAATCGGTCAGCACATTGTTCTCGTTGGAGGCGCAGATCAGGGTGCCGAAGGGAACGCCCATCCGCTTGGCATAGAAGGCCGCCAGAATGTTGCCGAAGTTGCCGGTGGGCACCGCCACGTTGACCTCCTCACCGGGGAGGATTTCCCCCTTCTCCATAAGGGTCACATAGGCGGAGATGTAGTAGACGATCTGGGGCGCCAGACGGCCCCAGTTGATGGAGTTGGCCGAGGAGAACCGCATGCCCTTCTCCTTCAGCTCCCGGATCATGGCGGGATCGGTGAAGAGCTTCTTGACGCCGCTCTGAGCCGCGTCGAAATTGCCCTGAATGGCGCAGACCGACAGGTTGCCGCCTTCCTGGGTGGTCATCTGCAGCTTCTGCATGGGGGAAACGCCGTCCTCCGGGTAGAAGACCAGCATCCGGGTGCCGGGAACGTCCTTAAAGCCCTCCATGGCCGCCTTGCCGGTGTCGCCGGAGGTGGCGGTCAGGACGACGATCTCCTCGCCGGGCGCGGTTTTCTCCGCCGAAACGGTCATCAGATGGGGCAGCAGCTGCAGGGCCATGTCCTTGAAGGCGCAGGTGGGGCCATGCCACAGCTCGAGGAAATAGGTCTCCTCCCCCACCTTGGACAGCTGCGTGATGCCCTCACAGTCGAATTTTTCGGGGCTGTATGCGCTGTCCACGCAGCGGCTCAGCTCCTCCTCCGAAAAATCGGTGAGAAACAGGGACAGAATCCGTCCGGCCCGCTCGGCGTAGCTCTTGCCCGCCAGAGCGCAGAGATCGTCCATGGTCAGCTGGGGCAGGGTTTCGGGGACAAAGAGGCCGCCCTCCTCCGAGATGCCGCGGGCGATGGCCTCCGCAGCGGAGACGGTGCAGGCCGAATTCCGGGTGCTGTGATAGTTCATACGCGTTTCTCCTTATTTCATCAGCGGCCTTACAGATTTTCACTGAAGAACCGCTGGGCGTTGCCGAAGGTGATCTTCTCTACCAGCTCGGGCTCGAAGTGCTTGAGCAGAGTCTGATGCCAGTCGGGAATTTTCTCGATGCTGCTGAGCCGGGAGGGCATGGCGGCGCCGTCAAAGTCGCTGCCCACGGCGATGCAGTCCTCGCCGCCCAGAGCGATGATGTGGCGGATGTGGCGGCGGATCTCCTGGAAGGAGGCGTCGCTCTCGCCGTTGATGAAGATGGGATAGAAATTGATGCCGATCAGGCCCTTGCGGCGGATGATCTCCTCAATCTGCAGATCGTCCAGATTCCGCAGGTGGGGGCAGACCTCGAAGCAGTTGGAATGGCTGGCGAT
>JAQXNQ010000398.1 GCA_029098085.1 Oscillospiraceae bacterium | reverse complement strand
ACGGAGGACGGCTGCTCGGGCAATTACGGCCTGTACGATCAGATCGCCGCGCTGGACTGGGTGCGGGAAAACATCGGAGCCTTTGGCGGCGATCCGGACAATATCACGATTTTCGGCCAGTCTGCAGGCGCCATGTCGGTGCAGGATCTGGTGGTGTCACCGCTGGCGGCGGGCAAATTCGGAAAGGTGATCATGCAGAGCGGGGGCGGCATCGACGGCCTGCGTCTGGACGGAAACCGGGAAACCGCTGCGGCCAGCGCGGAAAAGCTGATCCGGCGGCTGGGCGTTTCTTCTCTGGAGGAGCTGCGGAAGGTGGATCCCTGGACGCTGGCGAAGACCTGCCGGGAGCTGCAGCCGGAGGCAGGATTCTATCCCATTGTGGACGGGAGACTGTTGCCGGACACACCTGCCGCTCTGGCGCGGGCGGGCAAGGCGCCCGATATTCCCTATCTGCTGGGCAGCTGTCAGGATGAGATGGGCGGAGACACCGCCCTGCTCTTTGCCGCCGGCGACCGCAGTTGGTGCAGCAATCAGCACGCCCTGGGCAGACGGGATCCCTATCTGTACTGGTTCAACCGGCAGATGCCCGGAGATGACGCCGGCGCCTTTCATTCGGCGGAGCTGTGGTATGTCTTCGGAACGCTGGGCCGCTGCTGGCGGCCGCTGACCGATGCGGATCATGAGCTTGGCCGGACCATCAGCAGCTACTGGGCCAATTTTGCCAGGTGCGGCGACCCCAACGGGGACAATCTGCCTTCGTGGCTCCCCTGCACCGCGGAGAGTCCCACGGAGCTGACGCTGGGACTGAGAATTGTGAACCGTCCGGTCAATCTGGACGAGTAAGGAGGAGAAGCCGATGTATGTTCCCATTGGCGTACTGGCCACCTGTGCGGCGGTGCCGCTGGGCGGTACACTGGGTGTGCTGCTTTCCAGATGGATTCCGGAGCGGCTCCGGAACAACTTGATGCCGATTTTCGGCCTGTCGGCCTTGCTGATCGGTGTGGTCAACGCGCTGAAGCTTTCCCAGATGCCGGCGGTGGTGCTGTCGCTGATTCTGGGTCTGATCATCGGCGAGCTGCTGCAGCTGGAAAAGCTGTTTCACAAAGGCGCAGTCAGGCTGGCAGCCGGTATGTCCCGGCTTTCCATGGGGCCGTCCGAGGGCGGCGAAAAGATGAAGGAGGATTTCGTCAGCGTTCTGGTGATCTTCTGCTTCAGCGGAACCGGTATTTTCGGCGCGCTGCAGTCAGGCCTCAACGGAGACCATACGGTGCTGCTGACCAAGGCCATCATGGATTTGTTTACCGCTGTGATTTTTGCCATCACCCTTGGCCATATGGTCAGCGTGGTCTGCCTGCCGGAGCTGGTGATTCTGCTGGTACTGTTCTTCAGTGCCGGGCTGCTGATGCCACTGGTGTCGGAAACCATGCTGGGGGATTTTATGGCCTGCGGCGGACTGCTGACCATCGCTACCGGTTTTCGGGTAGCCGGCATCAAGAGCTATCCGGTGGGCAATATGCTGCCGGCGCTGGTGCTGGTCATGCCTCTCTCCGCTCTGTGGGGCAGCGTGATTCAGCCGCTGCTGGGATAAATTCATCGTTTTGACATTAATATTTCAGAACAGGTCCACACTGCTAACTTTTTTCTGTGTCAAAATAGAGATGTACCGGAAAGTCAGTGGGACCGGATGGAGGTGACGGCGTGCCGAGATTTTTTACAGGCCCGCTGCAGGGTGACCGGGCGGTGGTCACCGGAGAAGACGCCGCGCATATTTCCCGTTCGCTGCGGCTGCGGCCGGGGGAAGAGCTGATCCTCTGCGACGGAGAGGGAACGGACTACCGCTGCGAGATTTTGTCGGTGGGTGAAACCGTAGAAGCGGCCGTTCTGGAAAAAATGCCCAGTGAGACTGAGCCGCGGGTGAGGATTACCCTCTATCAGGCCTGTCCCAAGGGAGACAAAATGGAGACCATCGTTCAGAAGGCGGTGGAGCTGGGAGCCAGCGCCATCGTACCGGTGCTGACCGACCGGTGCGTTTCCCGGCCGGATGCCCGTTCCATGGAAAAGAAGCTGCAGCGGTATCAGAAAATCGCGCTGGAAGCAGCCAAGCAGAGCGGGCGGGGCGTGATTCCGCAGGTGCGTCCGCTGATGACGCTGAAGGAAGCCGGCCTGTCCTATGAAGGCCGGGGCATTGTGTTTTACGAAAAGGGCGGCGAGCGTCTCTGCCGCCTGCTGACCGGTGAGGAGCAGGAAATCAGCCTTTTTGTGGGCAGTGAGGGCGGCTTCGCACCGGAGGAAATTGCCTTTTTGGAAGAGCAGGGCGTGCAGGCAGCTACGCTGGGCAAACGGATTCTCCGCTGTGAGACCGCTCCCCTGTGCGGGCTGTCGGTGGTGCTCTCTCTGACAGGAGAACTATAAAGGGCAAAACCCGTCATGGGCAGCAACCATACAGACAGAAAGGATGAAATGTAATGAAAAAGGGAATCTGGGTATCTGTGATCGCCGGTGCGGCTGCTGTAGCGGCTGCCGCTGTGGCCGTGGGCGCGTTCCTGAAGCGCAAGAGCGAAGCTCTGTCGGATCATCTGGACTACGATCCCGAGGAGTATTTCGAGGCCGACGATGAGCTGAATGGCGATTCCGCAGAGGAAGAGGCCGTCGGTGAGGAAGCTCCGGAGGAAGAAGAGGAGCCGGCCTCCTGCTGCTGTGAATGTGAGTCTGAGGAAGGCTCTGCCGACTGTGAAAGCTGCGCCTACAGCGAAGCGGACACGGAGGAAGCGGGCGCAGACGAGGACAAAGCGCCTGAAGAAGAATAAACATCCCTGCCGAAAGGCCGACCCTTGTCATGAGGGCCGGCCTTTTTGTATGTTCTGGGCTGAATGGTGACAAAAACGGAAGAAAAACGCAAAATATAACCGGATTGTGACCGGAAAGGTGTATGCTGAAGCTGTAAAGATACCGGCGTCTCTCTGCGGAGAGAGGAAAAGGAGGATATGACCGTGCGGAAAAAGGAAATGAAGCTTTTGGGGGCCTTCTTTGCGGTCATCATGGCCTTGCATGGAATCGGGGCGGCCTGCGGACTGGATCTGACGGCGAAGATGCCTGCTGAAGCAGCCGTACAGACGGAGGAAACGGCGGATACCGGCGAGAGCGGCGCAATGCTGCCGCTGGCG
>JAQXNQ010000397.1 GCA_029098085.1 Oscillospiraceae bacterium | reverse complement strand
GTGCAGCATCTGAAAAAAATCTATACCACCCGGTTCGGCGGCAACCAGGTACAAGCCCTGAGCGACGTGACCTTTTCCGTGGAGGAAGGAGAGTACCTGGCCATCATGGGCGAGTCCGGCTCGGGCAAAACCACCCTGCTGAATATTCTGGCCTCTCTGGACAAGCCCACTGCGGGCAAGGTTTATCTGGACGGCCGGGACACCGGCTCCATTCCCGAAAACCAGCTGGCCCTGTTCCGGCGGCAGAAGCTGGGCTTTGTCTTTCAGGAGTTCAATCTGCTGGATACCTTCTCGCTGAAGGACAACATCGTGCTGCCGCTGGTGCTGTCCGGAAAGAATCACCGGGAAATGGAAAGGCGGATCGTCCCGCTGGCTGAGCAGCTGGAAATCGGGGGTATTCTGGACAAGTTTCCCTATGAGGTCTCGGGCGGACAGCGGCAGCGGGCGGCCGTGGCCCGGGCGCTGATCACAAATCCTCGGCTGCTGCTGGCAGACGAGCCCACCGGCGCGCTGGATTCCCGCTCCACCGACGGCCTGCTGCAGATCTTTGAACAGGTCAACCGACAGGGACAGACGGTGGTCATGGTCACCCACAGCACCCGGGCAGCCAGCCATGCCGGACGGGTGCTGTTCATCAAGGACGGCGTGGTCTTCCATCAGCTGTACCGGGGCGAGCTGGACAGCGAGCGCTTTTATCAGAAGATCGCCGACGCTCTGACCGTTCTGTCCACCGGAGGGAAGGCCCATGAATAAGCTGTTTTATCCCCGGCTGGCCGTTCAGAATCTCCGGAAAAACAAAACCATCTATTTTCCCTATCTGCTGGCCAGTTCGCTGACCGTGGCACTCTACTATATTCTGCGCTCCATTACGGTGATGGTGGCAGACAGTGAGATGAAAGGCGGCGCCGCCATGGGGGCCATTCTTTCGCTCAGCGCCAGCATCAGCGCCTTTTTGTCGGTACTCATTCTCTTTTACATCAACAGCTTTGTCATCCGGAGACGGAAGAAGGAATTCGGCCTGTACAGCATTCTCGGCATGGAAAAGCGGCACATCGCTCTGGTGATGCTGTGGGAAGTGCTGCTGACCGCCCTGCTGAGCCTGGTCTGCGGCATCGGCGGCGGCGCCCTGCTGAGCCAGCTGCTGTTTCTGATTCTGCTGAAGCTGGTCAAGCTGCCGGCAGCGCTCACCTTCCAGATTCCGGTCTCCTCCATCGGATATACCGCTTTGCTGTACACGGCCGTTTTCGGACTGGTGCTGCTGTACGACATGATCGTGGTCCGCCGCAGCCAGCCCATCACCCTGCTGACCGAAGCGAAAGCCGGTGAACGGGAGCCCAGGTCCCGCTGGCTGCTGGCTCTGATCGGTCTGGCGGCTCTGGGCGGCGGCTACGGGCTGGCTCTCAGCACCCGGCAGGCCTCGGACATCGTCAGCTTTTTCCTGCTGGCCGTGCTGCTGGTCATCATCGGCACCTATGCCCTGTTCACCGCCGGCAGCATCGGCGCCCTCAAGCTGATGCGGAAAAACAAATCCTTCTACTACAAGCCGCAGAATTTCATCCCCGTCTCCGGCATGATCTACCGGATGAAGCAGAATGCCGCCGGTCTGGCCAGTATCTGCATCCTGTCGACTGCGGTGCTGGTGACCATGTCCTCCACCGTCTGCCTGTTCATCGGCGAAGAGGATGTGCTTCGGCAGAAAAACCCCCGGGAGATCACCGTTTCCTGCGCTCAGACAGACGCGGACGAGCGGCGGCTGCTGAAGGATATCGCCGAGGAATACGCGGCCTCCTACGGCTTTCAGGTGAAAAATTACCTCTCCTACCAGCTGCTCTCCACCGCCCTGTACCGACAGGATAAGGAGCTGAACGCCGTCTATGATGAAAACGGAAAAAACGGCAGCTACTGCGCCGTGGAAGTGATTTCGGCGGATGACTACAGCGCCGTCACCGGTCAGCAGCTGACGGTGCAGCCGGACACCCTGCTCTTCTGGGACGGTCAGGGCAGCTATGCCGCCGGCGACAGGCTGAAGATTGCCGGGGAAGCCTTCACCGCGGCCGCTGCGCTGGACACCCAGCCCCTTCCAGAATCCCTGGACAACGGCCTTCTGCTGGTGGTGGAAAGCGAAGAGACTCTGCTCCAGCTGCGGCAGCGGATCAATGACCAGCAGGAAGAGAATATCGGCAGCATCACCTGCAAAAGCTATTATGACATCGAGGACGGCGGCGCTTCCCGGGAAGCCTATTATGCCGGCATGAGGGACGCTTACAACGAGAAAATTTCCCGCCTGCGCTTTGTCAACAACATAGAAGATTCCCGCCGGGACTTTTATCAGATATATGGCAGCCTGTTTTTTGTGGGCATCTTCTTCACCATTCTCTTTCTGGCGGTCACCGCTTTGATCATCTATTACAAGCAGATCACCGAAGGGTACGATGACCGAAGCAGGTTTCAGATCATGCGCAGCGTGGGCATGACCGACCGGGAAATCCGCTCCGCTGTGAGCAAGCAGGTACAGCTGGTCTTTTTCCTGCCGCTGGGCACAGCCGCGCTTCATATAGCGGTGGCCTTTCCGTCCCTGTTCCGGCTGCTGAATCTGTTCGGCATGTACAATCTGCCGCTCTTTATCGTCTGTCTGGCTGCCACCGTGCTGCTCTTCGCTCTTTTTTACGGTCTGGTCTACCAGATGACCGCCCGCATCTATTTCAAAATCGTTTACGCCTGAAAGGAGGGCATCCAATGAAGCACATTGGGAAGCTGCTTTTGCTGGGGCTCGGCGCGCTGCTGCTCTGGGCGCTGCTGCATGAGCCAAAGGAACCTTACCAATAAAGAGAAAGGGACGGGCCCGTCTGCTTACCGGCAGCGGGCCTGTCCCTTATTCGTTTTGCTCTGACGCCTTTTTCAGATGCTCCAGAAACATCGCCGCGATGGTGGAGAAATAGCCGCCCGGTTCCCGCACCGCCGCCACCCGGGAGGTGAGCCGATGCTCCTCGATGGGGCGGCAGACCAGCTCCCGCCCCTCCAGCAGAGGCAGCACCGACCGGGGCACAATCCCCACGCCCAGTCCCGCCGCTGCCCAGAAGGCCGTGGTTCTGGCATCGTCATTTTTGCAGAAGGCGGTCAGCGAAAGGCCGTGCTCTCCAAAAGCCTCCCGCAGAGGCTCCTCCCAGCGCCGGTAAAAGATCAGCGGGCAGCGGGACAGCTCCTCCAGCGAAACCGGCTTCCCTCCCTCCGGCGTCAGCAGCTCCCGCTTTCCCAGCGCCATCATGGGGTCCTCGGTCAGATAGTCGCAGAGAAGCTCTTTTTCGGCAAAGGGTGTCCGCACAATGGCCAGGTCCAGCAGCCCCGCCCGCAGCTGCTCCAGCAACTCGTAGGTGTTGGCCTCGAACACCTCGAAATGTATCAGCGGATGATCCTGGCAAAAGCCGCAAAGCCAGCTTCCCAGCAGGGTACTGCCCACCGACGAAACCACCCCCAGCCGCAGAGTGCCCTCCGAGCCCCGCTGGTAGTCCAGCATCTCCCGGCGGGTCATCTCGCTCATCTCCAGAAGGGCGGTAGCCCGGTCGTACAGCAGCCGTCCCGCCTGGGTCAGCTGAATCTTGCGGGCGCCCCGCT
>JAQXNQ010000396.1 GCA_029098085.1 Oscillospiraceae bacterium | reverse complement strand
TGGATAACGATACCGACGATACCCTCCGGCTCTTTAAGGCAAACGAGCTTGCCGCCGTCCCCGGCGGGCGTCCCAAGGATGGGGAAACTCCGCCCTCCGTGCTGAAGTATGTCCCGGAGCCTGAGGAAGAAGAGACCGAGGACGAATGGGCACTGCCCGTTTTTGTGACGCCTGAACCCCAGTCGGAGCCGGTAAAAACAGGGGAGACGGAAAAGAAAAGATCCTCCCGCAACCGCAGGAACCGCGCCAACAAGCCCAAAAATGAGCAGGAGGGCCAGAAGAAAAAAGAGCAGCCCAAGAGCGACAAGCAGCAGCCCCGCAAGCAGCAGCCCCGCCGGACAGAGGAGAAAAAGTCCGGACAGGAGAAAAAGCCCGTGCAGACGGAAAAACCGGAGGGGGCCGAAAACAAAAAGCCCCGCCGCAGGGGAGGCAAGGCCACGGTAAAGCCCGTGAAGGTGGACGCAAAGCCACAGAACGGAGAGAACCAGGCAGCCCAGCCCAGGGAAAACGCTGCGAAAGAGCAGAGCGGGCGAAAAAACAACCGTCGCCGCCGCTACAACAAGCCCAAGGCAAAGACCGGCGAAGGAAATAAACAATGATGAAAAGCCATGGCCCTTTCCGGCCATGGCTTAACAGCGTTAGGAGATATAGGATATGATCGCCACACACGACCATGAGAGGATGACAGAGGGCTCCATCGGCGGGAAAATGATCCGTTTTGCCGTGCCGCTTTTCATAGGCAATCTGTTTCAGCAGCTGTATAATACGGCCGACGCGCTTATAGTAGGAAACATGCTGGGGAACGACGCCCTTGCGGCGGTCAGCGCAACCGGCACGCTGGTCTTTCTGCTCATCAGCTTCTTCGGCGGCGTTTCCGCCGGCGCGGGCGTAGTCATCTCCCGCTACTTCGGCGCCAGGGATCCGGAGAAAATGCAGCGGGCGATCCATACGGATCTGGCCTTTGATCTGGCCTCCGGCCTTTTCCTTACGGTGGTAGGCACAACGCTGACGCCCTTTATTCTGCGCCTTATGGGCACACCGGAGGACGTGATGGACCGGGCAGTGCTGTATGTGAGGGTATATTTTGCCGGCAGTCTGGGCCTTACGCTGTATAACAGCTGCCGCGGCATCATGCAGGCGGTGGGGGACAGCAAGCACCCTCTGCAGTACCTGATCATCTCTTCCGTCACCAATGTGATTTTGGATATCGTGTTTATCGCGGTTTTCCGCCTGGATGTGGACGGCGCGGCCTACGCCACCATCCTGTCTCAGTTTCTCAGCGTATTCCTCTGCCTGAACCGCCTGATGCGCAGCGACGAGGAGTACCGGGTACATCTGAAAAAGATCGGCTTTGACTGGGAGATGCTCAAGCTCATCATCAGCTATGGCCTGCCCTCCGGGCTTCAGAATTCGGTCATCGCCATTGCCAATGTGGTGGTGCAGTCCAATATCAACGCCTTCGGAAAGATGGCCGTGTCCGGCTGCGGCGCCTATTCCAAAATCGAGGGCTTCGCGTTTTTGCCCATCACCAGCTTTACCATTGCCCTTACGACCTTTGTGGGCCAGAATCTGGGGGCAAAGGAGTATGAGCGGGCCAGAAAAGGAGCGCGTTTCGGGATCTTCTGCGCCATACTTCTGGCAGAGCTGATCGGCGTATTGATGTATATCACGGCGCCCTGGCTTATCGGCGCCTTTACCCAGGAGCCTGAGGCCATCGCTTTCGGTGTGGACAAGTGCAGAATATGCTCTCTGTTTTTCTGTCTGCTTGCCGCCTCTCACAGCCTTTCCGCCGTACTGCGCGGCGCGGGCCGGGCGGTCATTCCCATGATCGCGATGCTCAGCTTCTGGTGCGTGGTGAGAGTTCTGTTTTTGCAGATAACGGTGCCGATTTTCCAAACGATTGCCGTGGTGAACTGGGTCTATCCCCTGACCTGGAGCCTGAGCACCCTGTTCCTGACCATATATTATTTCCGGGCCGACTGGGTACACAGCTTTGAAAAAAGAGGCTGAGACCCTTGTAAAACAGAAAGTTTTCCCTTATACTTTACAAAAAACGGGCAGGGAGAGAGGAAAATGGCAATCGTTGTGGTAGGCAATGTCTTTGTGGATATCAAGGGCTTTCCCGATGATCTGTACATACCCACCGGCCGCAACGCCGGGCGGGTGGAGATCGTACACGGCGGCGTGGGCCGCAATGTGGTGGAGGATATCGCCAATGTGGAGCT